>JAFEBR010000590.1 GCA_018242565.1 Planctomycetota bacterium
CGGATTGGGACGGATAGGTCCGGCTGCCAGAGAGTCCCTGCCGGAGGTCAAACGGTCGCTGTCAGATGCCGATTTGCCGACGCGGTTGAATGCCATCCAGGCGTCCTACAGAATCGCCGACGATCTGCGGGTCTCTCTGCCGATGCTCGCCGACTTGTTAAATGATCCGCAACCGCAAGTTCGCGACGCGGTCACGAGAATATTCGAACGGCACCCGGCTGAGACCTACGAGTCTGTGATTCGTGTCTTAGACAACGATGCTCCTGATGTCCGTCGGAATGCGCTGGAACTCCTGCAATTTTTTCTTCATGCCAGCCTGGCGCAAGGGGGGTCACAGACCGCCATGTCAGCGGCCGCCTATTTCGATGGTCGGACTTCGTGGGCGTTGATGACGTCCCGGTTGGACAAGGACGCGATCGAGGTGGTGACTGCGGCGCTCCGCCGCCTGACCAGCGATCCGGATGCGGGGGTGCGTGCCGAGTCGCTGTTTCTGCTGGTGGCGACGGAACGCGGATCAATCGCGGAGACAAAGCGTTTTTTACACGATCGAGGATTATCCGCAGATGCGGCCCTAATGGTCAGGCCTGATCGGGACAACGTCGAGGCCGCAGTATTGAAGAACATACTGCGATTCGGTCCAGATGCCGTGGCATTGCTCCCAGAACTTCTCGAAATGCTGAACCAACCGTGGCAGTCGAGCGACCTTGTCGCTGTCGGCAGCCCGTATACCGACCGTTTTGGAGATGATTGCATTGATTACCATGGACGAATTGCCCTGGTCTTGAAAGCCCTCGAACAGATTGGCCCTCCAGCGGTCGTGGCTATTCCAGTTCTCGAAAAACGCCTGAACGACTTACCCGACCAACAGCGCCCGCGTGTGGCCGTTACGCTCTTGAAATTGGGAGTTCCGGCGGATGTCTGGCTGCCCTATCTGGTCACCACGCTGACTTTGCCGGACAGCGAAGATTCTGCCGATTGGAGAGGGGTGGTGCATGGGAAGAATCTGGCACGCTGGTACGCCGGACGCCAGTTGGCTCGATTTCACCCTGAAGAAGCGCGACGGCAGGTATCAAAACTGCTGCCGCGGTTTCAACTTGCCAATGGAAAAATTAACACGCAAGCTGTTTGTCTGATCTGGGCGATGGCTCCGGCAGCGAAGGAAGCGGTTCCTTTGCTGCTGCGATATGTTCCCTGCGACGATTCACCTGTCTACTGGCATTGTGTCGAGATCCTCGGAGAAATCGGCTCCGATGCCAGTGTCGCGTTGCCGGTCTTGCGTTCCATTGGTTCGGACAAGTCGACCGATCCTGAAATTCGGCGACGTGTGATGCTCGCCATTCCTCGAATCGAAGGCGTGACGAAATCTGCAGAGTGACTGGATACAGGGCTGGCGAAGTGGATGATGCACCTTGAATGCGAGCTTCCGCAGTTCCAAAGTACCGCTGCTATTCGAGTACGACTACGAGTGCGAGTCGGTTATCCAGCGCCGCAAGGGATGTGACGACTCGGAATCTTCGCCGCACGTCTCAAGCGTGATCGTTTGGGGTAACTGCGGATTTATCGTCACTGAACATGACCCTGCGATTGTGATAGAATGCGGTTTGGAAACGCGCAAATGTCGAACGTTCGTGGACTGCGAATCGTCACAAGACCTGGAAAGCCGCTGACTCGACGAAAAACGCTGCACCGCAACAAAGGCGCGATCGGCGCACGCGTTGTGCATGATCCGCTGATTGAGAATGACTGTCTGTTTCGTCGTGCAAAAAAATCAAACTGAAATGACCAACTCAAACTGAAAAGAAGACATGGTAATGAAAAAGGCAGTTTTTGTTGCGATGGTTCTGGCGTCACTGGCCGCCAGCCCGGTACGTGCCGATTTGATACCCCTTGACTTCTCGTACGACGATGGCACGAATGTCGCGCGGGGTACGCTGTACTGGCAAGACTCCGGCGAAACGAACGAACTCGTCTGGGGAGGTACTTTGGCTGTGACCGGTCCCGCTGCGGGTGTCTGGTCTATGCTGCCACCGGCATTGCATGCTTTTGAAATTCCAGGATTTTACGTGGACCAGGCGATTTATTACGGAAGTGCTCATCTGCTGGATGACGCAGGCCTCGGTCTGACCAATGGACAAGGGAAGTATTTAAAAATAGCCGGCACCTATGAGGGGATGTACTTGTTCAGTGTGTTCGATCTGGATACCCGAAGTTACCCGGTTGAGTTCATCAGTCCGGCACACGTCACTGCCGTCATCCCAGAACCTGCCAGCATGGCCATAATCGGATTGTGCCTGTTGCTTGGGGGCCTCATCAGGTGGCGGACGGCGAGCCCGGCCCGCTGAGTCCTGCTTTCGGATGACCGTGGCTGAACTGGCCGTGACGGGCGACTGGCTATGCACGGCCGGTCTGTGCCGTATCCCCCGGGATCAATCGCCTGTTGCGTCTCAGGCCGTCCGGGGGTTCAGGGAGCTCCTGCGACCGGCTTTTCGCCCGGCAGACTTTTCATCCATTCGATGGCCTGGCCCATACCGGGATTGATCATCGGTTCAAAATGGTCGCCGGTCGGAACCGTCCTGACGGTCACATCGGGGCGTCGATTGCTGAGTTCGTTGGCGAATTTCTGCAGGCCCTCGGGGTCTATGACGGAATCATCAGCCGCCCAGAACAGAAAGACCGGGCACTGGATACGTCCGACGTGGGTCAAAGGTGAACTCTGATGGACGAAGTCGACGAGCCCGGGGAATTTCTCGGTCTTGACCATCAGCCCCAGCAGAAACCCAAAACCGGCGGCGATATCGGTTTGCGGTGCATACGCGATACAGCCTTTCAAGCGCGGTTCATGCGCGGCAAACAACAATGCCAAAGTTCCGGCCGAACTGTGCCCGGCAGCGAAGATTCGTTTGGGATTGACCTGGGGCAATCGGGCCAGAACGAAATCGAGTGCCGTCCGGGCATTGGCCAGCCCGGCCTGAGCCGCCGAGAAGTTGCGATAGCAGGCTGCCAACTGGTCATCTGAAGGATCTTCCACCCCCGGTGGAGGGGCGCCATCCAGCGAGTACATGATCGCCACATAACCCGCACGGGTGTAAGGCAACGTCTCCTTGTGGTAGGCGGGGTCATCCAGGCTGTTCCCCGTCAGCAGGTTCGTTCCCGCGGGGGCGACCAGCACGCAGCCCAGAGAACCGGGCTGATGATCGCCATGCGGCAGGTAGATGCGCATCTGCATGCTGGCGGCTGGTCGCATCGCGGCGATATTGGCCGGGGCCAAGTCGACGGTCACAACACTGACGTCATCGGTGGGACCGAGCTTTTGAGGTGTGCCCAGTTCGGGAAACGTGGGAGTGACGAGAGTCGTGACGGGAAACGGTTCATTCGCAACGGCACTGACCGCAGGGGGCTTCAATTCCGACGAGAGCCAGAAATAGGCTCCTCCGCAACAGATGAAGAGAATCCCCAGGCAGGCAGCCCCCAGCATCAGCAGTTTCGTTAACAGGCTCGTGGGGCCCGACCGCTTCGCCTTGCTTTTCGACGAGCGGCGACCGCGGGCGGGCCGTACGGCATCGGTCTCGTCGGCCGAGGCATCCTCATCATCGGGCAGATCATCGGCTACACCGTCAGCTTCAGAGACGTCGACAAAAAAGTTGTCATCGTCCGGAGCGTGTGGTTTAGGAATCTTAATCGTCGCGCCACACGATTTGCATTTGAGCGACTTACCACTGGCCGAGTCGGCGACCTGGTACTTCTGTTGACACTCTGGACATACGACTCGAATCGACATGGCGCGCTGCCCGAACGGGTGAGTTGTGGTTGGGACCGAAGAGAGGATGCATCATGTCACGAATCACCACACACCGCAATCATGGCCTGGGCACCGAATGCGGGCCCGATTTCGCAGAACATGAGGCGCATCTGGATACGAAAGTTGAGGGCGTTGCCTGTAGTCGTGGGCTGCCGATTCCCAAGCGAGAAGACGCGGGCTAAGATCGCAAGTCGCGTGTCTGCGATCGGCGGCGCGGTCGTTTGGGGTATTCCGACGTCACAGGCTTTGGGAGAGATGGCGATCATGTTCCGACTGCGTATTCCAAGCTGTCTGCTGTGGGGCTGGGCGTGCTGCTGCCTGGTCGTTGCCCGCCCGGTCTGCGCCGAGGAGTCCGACCGCTGGAAGATCCTTGTGCAACCCGGCAATTCATTCGCATTTCACGTGATCGCGGGTGACAAGACGGTGTTTGACCTGGGGGCCACTGGCTGGGGGCCGAATTGGTCATGGGTGGGAATCCATTCGAATGCCAAGGGACAGGCGAATTCGTTAGAAATCACCACGCCGATTGAGATCGGCGGGCAGCGGGCTCAGCTGGGATTGGTCGTGCGCCCCGGGAAAGCCCGGCAGGCGACACTGGCCTACTCGTTGCAGTCCGAGCGGGACATCGCGCTCACACAGATCGTGGCCACGGTCTCGATGCCCGGCGGTGCGCGAGGGCAGGCCATCGTGACCCGTGTGGATGGTACGAAACAGGAAGTGGCGCTGCCCGCCCCGAATCCGGTGGATCTGGGGGTGGTCCGGACGCTGCGTCTGGTCGGGCCGTCGTTTCCCGCCGGGGTCGACGTGAAGTTCGAGCCACCGCTGGCGGTCAACGCACATGGTGATCTGCGGATACGACTGGCCGCCGACAAACTGCCGGCGGGGAAAGTCGCGGCTCAACTCACTTACACTTTTCCTGCGGAAGTCGAATTGCTGCTGACCGAACAGGATGTCAAAAGATACGCCCCGGTCCTGCCGGGGCCGGATTGGTTCGCGTATCAGCCAACGGGAGACACGCGGCCGAGTGTCATCGGCGTTGAGGGCTGGCTGGAAAAACCGGCCGGCCGGCGCGGCGGTGTGCGGATGCAGGGTGATCAATTCGTCTTCGAAGACGGGACGCCCGTGAAATTCTGGGGGACCAACCTGTCGTACGGGCTCAATGCACCGCCACGCGACGACGCGATTTACACCGCCGCCCGGTTTGCGAAGGCGGGGGTCAATGCCGTGCGGATGCATAAATTCACGGGGCCCGGATGGGAAGGGATCGGCGACGAGCAGGTGTCCACCCGGATGAAGCCCGACGGTCTCGATCGGCTCGACTTCTTTTCGAACGAACTGGCGCGGAACGGGATCTATTATGGGTGGTCACACACGTACCATTTCAAGGTGCGACCGGGTGATCGGGCCCGCGTTGCGGGCTTTGAGGAATTGATGAAAAAGGGGGGTGACACTTATGGCGTCATCAACTGGGCCGAGGAGGTGCAGGACCTGCTCATCGAATCGGTCGTGGGCCTGCTCA
>JAFEBR010000591.1 GCA_018242565.1 Planctomycetota bacterium
GCCATGACCTCGCACGATCTGATAACCCATGGCCAAGCTGAACGCCAGCTCCCCACTGACCCCGCGTCAGTGGAAGCCATGATTGGCAGCTAATCACTTGACCGTGTCACCCACGCCGCTCCCCCCTGGCCCTGTGCCAGGGGAAGCCATGATTGACGGCTAGCGGCCCGCGGCCACATGTTTTTCGGAGCCCTCTCCTGCCCCATTCCCCGTCACCGAGCCCTGCCGCAAAACAAACTCCTTATCGGAATCCATTTTTAATACAACTTCTATTGACAAATAAAATACTACAGGACATAATGCAGAGAGAGGGAGACCATCAGTCGTCCCCACACCGAATCTGATCCTTCACGTCGTGAGACGCTGGGAATTGCTATGCCGACTTTACGCAGAGAGACCGAAACGGTCCCCGACCTGGTGTACCGAATCGCACAAGCCGAGCTGGCGCAGGGGCCACCGGCTGATCCCGTCGCCGCCTTGCTGTTCGTTCCCCCCGACGTGGTGCCGCTGACCGACGTCTCACGCCCACAAACAGCTCCTCCCTCTCCTCCGCAGACGACTGACAACTTCAGTCAGCCGTTTGATTCGTTGGCTGAGCCCGCCCCGTGGACCGCCCTTTCGCCGCGAACGTCCCACAGCGGATCGGGCAACGACGTCGTCGGGCTACTCCATCCGCCGCCACAGCGGTCGGTCGAAACCGGCCCGGTTTCCCTGCGCGAAGTCCCCTCGGGCGCACGAGTTCACCGGGCCCCCACGCCGCAGTCAGACTGGCCTACGCACTCCGCGAAGCCCCCTGTCTCACACCGGGAACCGTCGGCTCGTGCGCCGGCGCCAAATTCCGTCCCCTGGGCCGTCACGGCAGCACGACCTGCCGTCTCGGCACCGCCGGTGGACGTGAGCCCGTCACCGCTGCTTTCGGAGTCGGGTGCCGCACCGTCGCTCGTACCCGCGTTCGAGCCGCAAATCCCCGAGGGGTTCGGGGTTGAGCCGCGCGACGACAGGGCCCGGCAACTCGAACAGTCGCTCCGTGATTTCACGGCGACCCAGAGCGACCTGCTGGCCGCCATTCACGAACGGCTGGCTGAACATGACCGCCTGTGGCTCGAGCAGCAGGCGCTCCGTCGCGCGGGCCGCTGACCGTCATTCTAATCCACAGGATTTCTTCAGGAGCTTTGATGTACGTGCAATATGGAACTTACGCACATGCCCGCAATGAAGCGGCCGTGCAGATTGGTAAGCAGGCACTCTTTTCGCCTCGCGGATATCGCCGGGGCCTGCGTGAAACCTGGCGGATCGTCGGCGTGCTGCAGGCGGCGGACCCGGGCAGCCTGACCGAGGCGCTGGCCAGTCTGCGGACAGCGTATGCCACGAATGGCCTCGACCTGGGGCTGTACCACGACGACGGTACCCCCACCGATCATCGGATCATCTCGGCCAACACGCTGGGTGGCACGCGGGTCCTCCACAGTGCCTTCCCGGAAGGTACGGGAGCCGAGTACAGCACGTTTCGCAGTTACTCGATCACCGTCGAAGCCGAGACACCCGACACGACGCACGATGTGCTCGAATTCTCGGAAGTCGTATCGTTCGTGGGGACGGGGGGCCCGCGGCTGGTGTTTCTCGAAACGCTGGCGGGGCCTCCGCAAACGCAGATCGCGCGGCAATTCACCACGTATCGGGCCCGGCAGGAAGGGCGGGCGGTGGGGCTGACCAGTTATCCCACCGTCCCGCCCCCCGTATGGCCGGCCGCCGAGCTGGTGGACCAACGCCGCGTCAGCCTGCACACCCCCCGCCGTACCGCGACGAGTCTCAGCGAATACGCCGTCGAATGGGCTTACCAGTTTGAATCCACCACCCCACTCACCGGCACCCCCACAGCACCCTGAGTGATGTCACGAAAAAAACCATTCGTACATCCCACCACAACAAACGAAGTCTGCGCCCACCGCCCAGACACGCTGAATTGAAAAAGAACAACAGGAGCAGCCCATGGTGCCGTTGTTGGAATTTCCGGGAGTCGAATATGTGCGGTCGTGGTCCCTGACGCTGTCGCATGGCGTGACCCCCAGCGTGGCCCTGGTCGAGATCGCGCCCCAGTTCGACATGCCGGCAGAGGTGGGGACCTTGACCCTCACATTTGGCGACGTGGTCCTCACCTTTCCCGGTTGTGCGCTCGATCGAGCCACCGTCCGCCGCGACCGGGCCGGCATGATCGTCAGCCTGGCCATCCTCGATCGACGCTGGGCCTGGCGGTTTGGACAGATCACCGGCCGCTACAACCTGCGCGACGAGCGCGGCCAGTTGCTCCCCGAGACCGAAAAGTCCCCCCGCGAGCTGGCCACAATGCTGTGCGCCGCGCTGGGCGAAACGGCGGCCGATGTGTCGCTGCTCCCCGATGACGCGCGCCCCACCGTCGCATGGGTGTACGCGAACCCGGCCGAAGAACTCGCGCGACTGGCCGCCGGTTTGGGGTGTACCGTCGTGTTGGGCCTGGCAGGGGCCGTCTCGCTGCAGCCGGTCGGCACGGGCAACCCGCTCCCCGTCACGGGAACCGAACGCACCCGGAATTTCGGCATCGATCCCCCCACCCGTCCCGACAGCCTGCTGGTGGTGTGCGGTCCCACCCGCTACGAAACCACGTTTCGGCTCGAAGCGGTCGGGCAGGAACCAACAGGCGAAATCGTGCCGTTGAATGAGCTGAGTTACGCCCCCGCCTCCGGTTGGGAGAACGAGGCCTGGCTGGGATTTGCCAACATTGCCGACCCGCAAGCCCGTGCCAAGGCTCGGCAGACGGTCTATCGCTGGTACCGGCTGAAATGCACAGCCCCCGCCAACACGCCGGGTGAGTTTCACATCGCCGGGTACGCGGGCTCGGTCAATGACGTCTGGCAACTGTTGCCGCTGGCCGCCACACGCTTGCTGACCTGCACCGACGCCGATGGCACGCCGCGGGCTGAACCGCCGGAACTCAGCGGCCGCTTCTGGGATCGTTCGCTCGACGGGCAGAATATCCCCAGCCAGCGCCGCTACCCGGGAGCGTTTCGCATCGATCGGAACCGGGGACTGGTCCAGTTCGCCGAGCCGGTCCTGCAGGTGAACCCCGCCGCCGCGGCCGGTTTTCTGCCCGCCGAGCTGTATCTCACGATTGCCCATGGCGTGCTGGAAGCCGCCACCCACGTCGCCGACTGTTACACGAGCGAACGGGCCTTTCCCGGCGAACCCCGGGGAACCGGCCCGGCGGTTCTGCCCCGGCCCGACCTGGCCCGCACCGTGCGCACCACATACGACACAGGCAACACGCCGATCGGGGTGGTCGAGAACACGGCCGACCTCGAAGCCGAAGTCGCCGCGCAACTTGATGCCGCCCAGGCCCTGTACGAAACCCGGCTCACCGATTTCGTGGAATATGCCGGGCTCGTGCCGATCAGTCCCGATGGAGCCATCACGCAGGTGCAATGGTCGGCGACCGAGCGGGGGGCAGTGACCCGGGCCAGCCGCAACTCGGAATTCTCGCTGGTGGCCGGCATGTCCCGCGTCTCAGCCTGCACCGTCGAGCCGTAGAGGGGAGGTGCCCGTGTCCACCGCATACACTCCGTTTGATAATCAACCCTGGACCGAGTTCGTCAACAACAACGCGGCGAGCGTGCCGGCGTATGGCGTACTCCGGGCGACGGGCGTATCGGTCATCGAACCGGGCCGCGTGGTCGTGACCGCCGACATGCCGCAGACGTTTGGCTGCCAGGCCCAGTGCTTGATCAACAGTCCCGTAGCGGTTGCCGCCGGGCAGATGGGCTATGCCACACGCACGGGGGTGCTGGTGGCGCTGTACGACGCGGCCGACGGCACGCCGGCGTTCGGCCAGGCGTGGGGCCCCCGCGCGGGAAGCTGGAAACTGAAAAGGAACACGGGCGGGTTTTTCATGCTGGGGGCCACGAACACGACGCTGGGTCTGGCGCTGGTGACGCCGCTCCCCATGCTGACGCTGCGCGGCAAAACGCTGTCGGGTGGCCTGGCCAAGGGAACAACCGGCACCATCACCATCTACGCCGGTCCACTGGGAAGTGAAACCGACACCGGCCAGACCATGGCCGGCGTCTACAACCGCTACGCCAACGCCGGCAGCAATAAATGGGTGACCTGTGGCTGGAACTTTGAGAGCCAGGGTTGGGAACTGATCGATCTGGAATGTTGAACCCTCCGCCACCCGGGCCCGCCAAAACCGGCCTGGGTGCATTGTTCAGTCCGGCCGCATGTCGCGGCCCGGGCTGTCGAACCACACACGTTGGCAAGTGCAGGTGATCCATGCTTCCCCGTATTCGTGATGTCCACGAGCCACGCGACTGGGCCCGACCCTGGCGCGACTGGCCCGGCTTCCTGTTGCCGAACTGCCCCTGCTGCAGCACGGCGGCCCAGTTGTACACCCTGGGTGGGGTCACCAGCGGTTCATTCCCGGCCGGGGTCCCCACCGCCGATAAGACCGACTTCGCCGCCGAGACGACGGCGGCCGTCGCGTCGGCCAACCTGTCGGGAAACCGCTGCAACAGCGGCACGGCGGCGAACCCCGGTCAGGCCGGCTACACGCTGGGTGGCACGGCGAGCTTGACCGCCGCCGGGGAACTGACCACCGCCGACAAGACCCTGTTTGCCAGTGATGTCACGGCCGCCGTGGCCACCGCCAGCCTGTCGCAGGCCCGGGAAGAACTGGCCGGGATCAGCGAACGGACTACGAAAGCCTACTTTGGCGGCGGAGGCCAGAAAATCGCCGGCGTGCTGACGGCCCTCGCCACGGCCGATCGTTTGGTATTCGCCAGCGACACGACGGGCGCCCTGGGGTCGGCGAACCTGTCGCTGGCCCGCAAATTTCCCGCCGGTCTGACCAACGGCCAGACCAAAGGCTACTGGGGGGGCGGCTTCACGGGGGGAACTTCCGCCGTGGTCACCACGGTGGACAAACTCACGTTCGTCAACGACACAACGGGTGTGCAAGGTTCGGCGGCCCTGAGTGCGGCACGATTGGGACTGTTTGCAGGGAGCGATGGAACGACGAAGGGATATTGGGTTGGCGGCCAGGCTGGCCCGCCGGTGGGTGTCATCGACAAGACCATGTTTGCCACTGACGCCACATCGGCGATCATCCCGACGTTAAACCGTAGCCAGGGAGCATCTGGCGCCGACGGAAACAAACTGTTGATGATGAGTGGTACAACCAGCGATCCGTCGGGACAGAAATTCACGTTCGCGACCGAATCATTGGCCGTTGTGGGGATAGGAAATGCCGGGCAGTTGAGCGTGGCGCGGCAGGCATGTTTTGGTTTCTCGACCGTGGGGTTGTGAAAGATGGAGACCGAATCTCTGATCCAGATGTGTGCCGCCGAATTGCATGCAGCCATTCTCGCCATTCAGCAACCGCGGACGGCGTTTCAATTGACTCACTTTGTCGTCGGGCAACACGACACCGAACCGCGCCGTTGGATGCAGTGTGTGCTGGAACTGCAGATTAAACTGCAGTGCCTGCGGCGGGCCCAGGTCGAACGACGCCGCGCCCTGCGTCAAATCGCCGCGCTCCGCGCCGCGGGCACTCCCGATGCCAGCGACGAAGCCGAGTTACTCGAGATCGATCTCGAAGCGCAGGCCCTCGCGGTGGTCGGTGCCGTCCGCGAGACCGAGGTGCTGCTGGCAATCTTCCGCTCCTTCCCACGGCAATACACGAACGCCGAGTTAAACGCTGCCGAAGGGGTCTACTGGCAGCAGCGCCTGGCCCGGCAGGCCCGGCACGGGTTGGTGGCAACCGGTCGAGTCGGAGCGGGGGATCTCGATGCGTTATCCCAGGTGGGGGTGCCGATCGGTCCCGACCTGATCCGCCAACTGGAGGCCCAATTGTGTGCATCACCCCCCGTTTCCCCACCGGCGATCTGTTCCGCTGGGCCGTCGCGTCCCACCAGTTCCTTCCCGGCGGACTTTCCACCGCCGCCTATGCCTGGCGACTGGCGGTCTGCGAAGAATGCCCATTCCACCGGCGGGGACGCTGTCTGATCTGCGGGTGCGCCCTCACGGAACGGGCGCAAAACCCTGCGGCCGATTGTCCCCATTACGTCAACCGCTGGCAGGAGGTGCTTGACTCGGGGCGGCCCGACGGAGGACAATAAGGAATCGTCCTATTATTCTTGACCGTGTCCCCGGTATCCCGCCGTTTCGGACCTGTCTTCGGAGCTTGATCGCATCATGTCGCGCCGCGCTGGTTTTACGCTCACCGAGTTGCTGATCGTCATCGGCATTCTGCTGCTGCTGAGTACGCTGTCTCTGGCGGTTTACAGTTCGGGTCGGTCGAGTGACCGGATCCGCTCGGCGGCCCGCATCGCCCAGTCGGCTTTCCTGGGGGCCAAAGACCGGGCCATGAACGCCAAGGATTTTCGCGGCTTGCGATTGACGCGCGACACCAACGGTCCGCTGCTCCCCAACTCGAACTTCCCGGCCCTTGTCAACGGGTTCGTGATCGTCCAGCCCATTCCGCATGATCCGTATCCTGCCGGTTCGATTGCGTTGGAACGACTCGATAACAACCTGGACGGAATGGCCGACTCGGCAGACGTGCTCATTGTGCACGGGATTAGCTCCGGTAAAGGCGCCGTAGATTGGGATTTCGTGGCGGGGCGGTTTGCCTCACCGGGGCAGATTCGCATTCCAGCGGGTACAGGAGCGTGGTACGCATTCACAATCGACACCACAGGACCGTATAAACTGGCCAGCGGCAATCAGTTCCTGCGCCTGCTCGTGCCGTACACTGCCACTTCGCCGGTAAATGGCATGACCATGGTTACCGCTTTCCCGACTACCAACAAAGCGACCAGCAGTTGCGACATTCAGTTTGGATATGAGGTGGTGCCGTTTCATCAGCCGATTCCGTTGCCGGCGGGGGTTGTGGTGGATCTGCGGTATTCCAGCAACAACCTGTTGTCGATGGCCCTGGGTCAGGCGGGGGCCACGGTAGCGCCGAATATCGACATCACGTTTTCGCCGCGCGGCACGATCGCCGGGGCCACCGGGGGCATGGGGGCGTACTACCTCTGTCTGCGCGACATTGAAGACGCGATGGGACCGAGCACGGTACCGGCGACGGCTGGCGGAGTGCGCGATCCCTCCGACCCGGCCTGCCAGGGAGACTGTCTGATCCTGGCCGTCAATCCGGGGACCGGTCTGGTGCAGACCTATGCCGCCGACCTGACCGACGCGAACAGCGACGGCTACGCCGACAACCTGTTCCGCTTCGCCCAACTCGGCCGCGCCGCCGGCCGCTAAGCGCCGACTCTGCCCCGTTCCGCTCGGCCTGTTCGGCGCGGGGCTCCCGACCACTGCAGTTGGCCGACCGCAGGTCTCCCGAGCGTCACACCGACTCGCGCCTGCAGAGCCAGTCTGCCTTGTGCGAGTTGAATCACGGCGTTGGCTCGACGGAGCGATCCACGACTTTGGCAGTACCGACCGGCGCTTATTCCGCTCACTCCCAACAAACACCGCCCCCACCAAATCCCCCCCTTCGCCAGGGGGGAGAACGCGCACTGGGTGTCGCAGGCTCGGTCTGTTGGTTCGCGCGGTATTCGCTGGGCGACGTGTACGGCCCGAACGAGTCTGGTTCGTGCGAGTTGAATCACAGCGTTGGATCGACGGAGAGACACACTTTCAAGAAAACAGAAAATATACTGTAACTACTATTGACAATAATTAAAAATATACGTTATGATGCAGAGAGAGGCATGTTGCTCCTCGTCTTGTGACGCGAGGAGCCGTCCCTCGGCATTGGGAATCGAGCGTTCCATACGCCGCCCGTCGAGGAGTTGATTCACGTTCAAAGTCTGCTTCGCCGTGACTGCGGTCGGGCGATCATGCAGAACGTAGCTCAACTTCTCGGCGGGCGATTCGCCTGGAATCGGGCCGTCGAGACACGACCCAGGGTACAGAGGCCGGAGCCGTCGGGGGCAGAACGTCGGGAGACGCGCGCCCGGCGGCACGGCGACCTGTCGCCCGCGGTGGCTGCCTGCCCATTCCCGATCAGCCGAAAAGGAGGGTGTCATGCCCTGGCGAATCAAGGACATGGTGTGGTGTGCGTGTGGCCGGCCAGCCCAGCCGGAACGGTCGGACTGTCGAAATTGTGCCGAAGACCGACTCCGCCGCAAGTGGTGGAACGAAGCACGTGAATGGGCCCTCTGCCGCGGTCCCCTGTCATTGGAACGGGTCGGCCTGCACGAGTTCCGCCAACGACGACATCGCCGCGACGAAGGCGATGCCGGAGAAAACAATTGAAACGAAACGGGAGGGCGAGGCTCCCGCCGAGCCGTGGCATGGGTTTGCGGCTTGCGCTTGCGCGATACGGAACCAGCGCCGGGTGGCATGCGAGGCGAGAGGTGCGGCTGGGGGCGGGTACGCGGCTCGGCAGGAGCCTCGCCCTCCCTTGGCGCCACGTCCTCCCGTGCGGGCGCGCCCTCCCGGGTTCAACCGTGGATTTTGCAGGAGATCTGGAACATGCCGTTCAATGAATTCTACATGCAGACGACCGGTCACGATCTGAATGCCGGTTCGACGAGTGCCGACGCGGCGCTGTATGCGAGCACCGCGGGGAACTGGGATGGCGTCTCGGTCTTCACCCCGACCGATGGCAGCACTCCCGCCAGCACGGTCAGCGTGGGGATGTGGGCCAACATCTACAATACGGGGGACGGAGTGGTGCGGTACCTGGCCCAGGTGACGGCGGTCGCCGGCGGTGTCAACGGGGCGATCACCTTCTCAACCACGGCCAAATATGGCACCGCCCCCACCAGCAACAATGGCAGTCGCAATCTCCGGGTGGGGGGCGCCTGGGCTTCGTCGCAGGCCCTCAGTACCCGGTTGACCGGGGTGACCGCCCCCGCCAGCACGCGGATCAATATTCGCGCAGGGACTTATCCCACGTTGTCGAGTCAGAACTGGGGCATCGGCGGCACCGCCGGCGTGCTGGTCTGGTATCGCGGCTACAAAACCAGCCCCGGCGATCTCGATACTCTGTCGCTCGCGAACCTGGCCGCGTGGACCCCCGGGACCGATTGTCCCTTGTTCAACTGGTCCACCACCGGGCTCACCGTTTCGGGCAAAGACGCCGTGTTGAGCGGGCTGGCGTTCGTCTCGGCCAGCACAACTTCGAGTGCCGTGACCGTGGCGGCCAACAATGTGCTCGTGCATCGCTGCGTGTGCGTGGCGACGGGCGCCAACGTCGCGGCGAACGCCGTCAAAATGAACAACGCGGCCGCCGACCTGGAATTGTGCTATTGCAAGGCGACCTCGAGCGCGGCGGTGGTGAGTGCCACGAATGCGTCGTGTGAAATCAGAGGCAACAACCTGGAAGGAGGCCTCAACACGATTTCCCTGTCGGGAACCGGTCCCTGGACGGTGCTGGGCAATGTCTGCGACAGCCCGGCCGCCGACGCCGTGGTGCAGGGGGCCAATTTCGCGCTGGTCTGCCAGGCCAATACGATCTTCAACCCGGGGGGGCACGGCCTGTCACTGGTGTCGACGCTGACCGCCGACGTGTCGATTTCAGGGAACCTGTTCCATACCGTCGCGGCCGCGGGGAAAGTCTGCGTGGCCTCTGCGGGAACGACCGACGTGGCGAGCGTCCGCCTGGTGGGCAACGCGCTGTTCAACTGCAACGCGGGCAGCGACAGCAACGGAGTCAGCACTGGCCTGGGAGACATGCCCGCGTTCGATACGACGATCGAAGCGGTCAACCCGCTGCCGGGTGCGGGCAGTCGAAACTTCACGTACGCCGGGGTGACCGGGCGGGGCGCCGGTTTTCCGGCGTTGTTCCAGAACACCACGGCGGGCACGGTCTTCGCTGGGGGCAAGAATCCGGGAGCCACCGACCCCGCAAGTACGACGGTCTGCCTGGCGCAGCGGCGAGTGGTGCTCGCGCCGGCTTCCCGAAAAGTGCCGGGGCGGTCGGTGGTGATTGCCGGCAGTCCGCAGCCTGTGCTGCTCCCCGTGCCGCTGCGGCGGAGAGTGTATCCGGTGCCCTATCCGGCCATCCGCCGGGTGGGCCTGGCCGGGATCGTGGCGAGTGCGTCGGTGCTCGTGGTGCGGACACCCCCCCGCAGCGTGACGCCGCGGGGGTGGGTGCGGCGTGCGGCCGGTCAGGCCCTGTTCGCGCTGCCCGTGCCGCCAGCCGTGCTGGTGACGTCCCCCCGGTATGTGCGGTGAGCAGCGTGCGGAACAAGTGCAGTGCGATGTGTTTGAGCAACCAACGAAATCTGAAACAGGAAGGACCTCATTATGCGCGGAGTGTACACAGTGGACATCAAGCTGGCAGCATTCAATTCGATCAAAGGGGCCCTGCTGCTGCAGGCCCCCGCTTTGAAAGCGGTCGAGATCATCTCGGCTCACCTGGGGAATGTGGGGACCAACGTCACCAATCAGCAACTCGAAGCGGCCCTCAGTCGCGTGGCGACATTGGGATCGCCGGTGGGGACGGCGATCACCCCGAATCCGGAAGAAGTGGGCGATCAGCCCGCCGGCACGACCGTGACGGGCGGATTGACCACCGACGTGACGGCGGTGGGAGTGAACGTCGATCATCAGGGGTTCGCCTCGCTGGCGGGGTATCAGTTTGTGCCGGTTCCCGAAGAACGGCCACTGATTCCCCCCGGTGGGGCCGCCGTGCTCAGGCTCGTCGTCGCACCCGGCGTCCCCTTTGACGCCGTGGTGCAGGTCCGGTTCCGCGAAATCGGCTGACGAAGTCCCAGGCTGCGAATCCGGGGGTGTGTCTGAAGTGGTCCGCCATGAGGAATGAACATGCATTACAGTGCCGTCGATTACTGGACCCCGGGCTGGAACTATCCCCGATCACGGCTGCGCGAACCGTTTCCACGGCGAGGCCGACGGGTGGTGATCAGCCTCCCATCGGGAGAAGTGCTGACCACATCGGTTCCCGCGCGGAGCTTTGTGGCCGGTCCCCGGGAAACCTGTTTCGCGGCGGCGGCGCGCGGCGTGGTGTTCGGCGCCGCACCGCGGGGGACAACCTTCGCGGGCTGACGCCAAACAGCAGCAGGGATCACGTTTCAGCCGGTCGGACGTGGCGCGGTAGCACCGGTCGTTGTCTGTGGATGCGTGTGTCACAGAAAGGGGTGAGAGATGTCAGGGTCGTTATCGACGTCGGCCAGTCGGCCGCGCGTGAAACATGCGAGCGAGTCGCTGCTGTTCGGTGTCGACTTCACGAAATTGCTGACGGCGGGGGAACTGCTGACCGGCACACCCGCGGTGGTATTGACCGGAGTCTCGAACCCGGCCGGCAGTGCGCTCGTTCCGGGGAACACGGTGCCCCCCTTGGTGGTGGGAAACGGCATCGTGAACCCGGGGCCCTTTGCGAATGACGAAGGGGGCATGGTGCAGACCGGGGCGGGGGTGCAATTTCGGTTGTCGGGTGGCGTGTCGCCGGCGGATTACCGGCTGACCGTCACCAGCAGCACCACGACGGGCAACGTGCGGACCGTGGTGTGTGTACTGCAGGTGCGAGATTCATGAGCGCGTTGGGCTGGGCCGACAGGGGGAACCACGAAATACACGAAACACACGAAAAGAAAACAGAAAACAGCACAGCGAAAACCGCACAGAGAATAAGGGTGGGGGCGGAGGTCGGTTGTCGGAGTTGGAGACACGTGGTCGATTTTTTCAAGGAGTCGGTGATGCAGGTGCGAGATCGAATTAAGGAATTTCGGCGGGTGCGGGCCTCGCAGTTGCAGCCTCATCCCCAGAACTGGCGGACTCATCCCCCGGTGCAGCGTGCGGCGCTGCAGGGACTGTTGGCCGAGGTGGGCTATGCCGACGCCCTGCTGGTCCGCGAGACCGCCGCGGGGGGGCTCATGCTGATCGATGGACATCTGCGGGCCGAGACGACTCCCGACCAGGAGGTCCCCGTGCTGGTGCTGGATGTCAGCGAAGCCGAGGCCGCGAAACTGCTGGCAACGCTCGATCCTCTGGCCGGGCAGGCGCAGACCGACCCCGACAAGCTCGAAAGTCTCGTGCGGGAAGTCCAGACGTCGAACGCCGGCTTGCAGCAGTTGCTCGACGACCTGGCCCGGCAAGCGCAGCAGGTGGTGCCCGTCGAACCCGCATTGCCACCCCCGCCCCCACCCGAGTCCGCGCCTCCCCTGACCGATCGGCCCACGAAATTCGCCATCGTGGTGAACTGCGAATCCGAACAGGAACAACTCGACCTGCTCGCACGCTTCGCCGAGGAAGGGCTGACCTGTCGGGCCCTCGTGATGTAACGGCAGCCGGAGGTTGGCGCAGGACTTGACCGGCCGGGGGCGAACTCGTGGCCCCCGGTCGGGTTCGGCGGATCACACTTTTTCAGCGAAGAGGTGAGGTGTCTCATGGCGCGCGTGCAGATTGTCAGAACCGTCCCGGTGGTGCGGACCCCCCGGGTGCAGCAGTTGGCGGGGATGTTTGATGTCCCGTTGACGGAACGGAGTTCCCGGACCTGGGAGGTCAACCTCCCCCTGGAAGAACGCGACTGGCAGTTGGGGCTGATCGTCGGGCCCTCGGGCTGTGGCAAATCGACCTTGGCCCGCGAATTGTTTCCCGGTGCCCTCGTGAACGGGTACGACTGGCCCGCCGATCGCTCGATTGTCGATGCGTTCCCGGCCCACCTGGGCATCACCGAAATCACCGGCCTGCTGTCGAGCGTGGGCTTTTCCAGTCCCCCCAGTTGGTTGCGGCCGTTCGCCGCCCTCTCGAATGGCGAACAGTTCCGCGTCACCATCGCCCGCGCCCTGGCCGAGCAGCCCGGTCTGGCCGTGCTCGATGAGTTCACGTCGGTGGTCGATCGGACGGTGGCGCGCATCGGATCGGCGGCGATCGCCCGGACCATCCGCCGTTCGCGCCGCCGCCTGGTTGCCGTCACCTGTCATTACGACATTGTCGACTGGCTCGACCCGGACTGGGTGTACGACCCGGCCGCCGACGAATTCACCTGGAGGTCTCTTCGGCGGGGCCCCGGGGCCGTCGGCGGATCGCGGCCCGCCATCGAACTCGAAATTACCCGCGTGCATCGTGCGGCTTGGAGGCTGTTCAAGCCGCATCACTATTTGAGTGGCGACCTGCACCCGTCGGCCCGCTGCTTTCTGGCGCTGGTCCGCGATGCCGTGCGAGACTCGGCACAGCCCCAGTCGGGTGGCTGGCGGCCGGCGGCATTCACCGCCGTGCTGTCTTCCCCCGATGCCAAGGGCGGGTACTGGCGCGAACACCGCACCGTGTGCCTGCCCGATTTTCAGGGGGTAGGCCTCGGCAATGCCCTCAGCGAATTCGTGGCGGGGGTGTTCGTGGCCACCGGCAAGCGGTACTGCTCACGCACATCGCACCCGGCGATGATCCGCCATCGGGCCCGATCTCCGCTCTGGCAGATGACCAGCGGTCCGTCGTTCGGCTCGCGGCAGACGGGGACCTGCGCGGCATTCAATCGCAGCGCGGCGCTCGATCGGCTGACGGTCGGGTTTCGGTATGTGGGGCCGGCCCAGCCCGAAGCCGCCGCCCGCCTGGGTATCGCGCCCGCAGCACCGAGAAAGGAGCAGCGCTAATGCTCGACAAGCCCAACCAACCGACAGATCTCGAAATCGTGAACCAGTTGCAGGCGGCTTTGGGGCAGCCCAGCCTGGTCGCCGAGAGACTTGGCTGTTCGCTCAGCTACATCTACCGCCGCGCGCGGCGGTCGGCGCGGGTGCGCGAAGCCCTGCGATTGCAGCGGGGGAAACTGATCGACACGGCGGTGGTAAGCCTGTGGCAAGCCGTGAGCCAAGGCGAGTCGTGGGCCGTGAAATACGCGCTGGACCTGTGGGGGCGGGCCCGCGATTTCACCGATGGGGGAGAAGACTGGCACCAGGCCGGATCCCACGGACCGCTGCCGCCTCACCAGGTTCGTCAACTGATTTTGGAATTGATGAAACATGCATCATATACGGAAAGTGTACGCACAGGTGGAGCAGAGTCTGACGCCGGCCACATTTGCCCGGAAAGTCAGCCGGGGGCGGTGGAAGATGGCCGCGCACCTGGCGGAAATTGATCGGGCGATCATGGATACGATCCTCGGCCGGACGGCTCCACTGCTGATCATCGAAGCGCCGCCGCGACATGGGAAATCGGAACTCATCAGCCGTTACCTGCCGGCCTGGTACCTGGGGATGTTCCCCGACCGGCGGGTGATGCTCACGGGGTACTCGGCGGCCTTTGCCCGCGGGTGGGGACGCAAGGCGCGGGCCCTGATGCAGGAGTACGGCCCCGCCTGGTTCGGGCACGAGGTCGACCCCGGCGTACGGGCCGCCGAAGACTGGGGCTTGCGCGGGACGCCGGGCGGCATGGTCACCGCCGGCATCGGCGGACCACTGACCGGGCGGGGGGCGCACCTGTTGATCATCGACGACCCCCTCAAAAACGTGGAAGAAGCCGTCAGCGAGACGATCTGCGAGAACCACTGGGACTGGTGGCAGACGACCGCCAGCACGCGGGTCGAGCCCGGTGGGTGTACGATTATTATTGCCACGCGCTGGGCCCGCAACGATCTGTCGGGCCGGTTGCTGCGGGCGGCGTCCCAGGCCGATTGTCCCGCGGTCCGTCGGCTGCATTTGCCGGCACTGGCCGAAGACCACGATCCCCTGGGGCGCAGCCCGGGTGAGGCGTTGTGGCCCGAACGCTGGCCGCGCGAGAAACTGGAACAGATGCGGGCCGAGCGCGAACTGCGGTGGTGGCAGGCTTTGTACCAGCAGGATCCGCTCGAGAATCCGGATGCCATCTGGCCCGATTCGTATTTCGGCGAGCATCTCTGGACCGAGAACTGGCCCAGCGAATTTGAATTCTCGGCACTGGCCTATGACCCGGCGCTGGGGAAACAGCACGGAGACGCCGCGGCGATCGTGTTTGTGGGTCTGTCGGGCGGGTTGTACTGGGTCGATGCCGTGGTGGAGCGCTTGTCGCCCGAAGCAGCCGTCGGCGTTGCCATCGATCTGGCGCAGCGCTACCTGCCGCACTGCGTCGTGCTTGAAGCGAACCTGTTTCAATCGCTGTTGGCGCCCGAGTTCGACCGCCAGTGCCGCGAACGGCGGGCCCCTCCGCTGCCGATGGTGCTGGTCTCGCAGTCGGTGCCGAAGACGTCGCGGATTTCCCGGCTGGGTCCGCTGTTCATGCAGGGACTGGTGCGGCTGGTGCGCAGCCCGGGATGCGCAGAACTGGTGCGGCAATTACGGCGGTTTCCCGCACGCGGCTGGGATGATGGACCCGATGCGCTGGAACTGGCGATCCGGATGATCAGCCAGTCCAGCGAGGTTGCCCTGGGTAACTCTCAAGTCCCGTACAGCAGGGCCTGCTCATGAGCACAGCGCCCGAGACCTGTCTGGCCCACGCGGCAGTCGGCCTACGATCGATGGGGAACCGTCTTCACGGCGAATTCGGCATGAGCCGAGAATTCGCGCAACAGGTCGAGAGCCCGTTCGAACTTGCCCCAGCCCGTAACCTGCAGGCTTTTGATTTTTTCCTGGCGCATGCGGTCAGCCACGGCGGCCATTTCGCCCTGCATTTCTTCCAGCCGGTCAATCGCTTTCTGGAGGTCGTCGGGACCGCACATGCGAACTCGGGGCAGCCGGGCGTTTGCTTTACTCACGATGATTCTTCTCCCTCTTGGATGAACAGACGTTCCTGCGGGAAATCTTTTGGCAAGAGGTCGATGTGTGGCGCCTCCTTGTGCCAGCCATGTGGCGAAGTCCCGAGAGCAACATATTCCGAAACGTCATCAAAAATGTCAACGTAAAGATAGTAAAAGTATTCAGAAATAACATTGTTTCTTATGTTGACTATTTATATGGAATTAGATAATGTATTAACTGTGGAA
>JAFEBR010000592.1 GCA_018242565.1 Planctomycetota bacterium
GAAAGTACAAGGGCCCGCGTGGGCCCGATTTTGGCCAACCAGGCCCGTCGATCCCCAGTTTGCGTGAAATTGGGGAAGATTGGCCTGTTTGGCATCCTCGGGCCCAACTTCGCCCGCCCCAGCGGCCCCGGCTGGCCACCCGCCAGTCCGGTCCGATTGCAATGCCAGGCACTGGGGCGTGGGCTTCAGGCTGCCAGTCTGAATGTAAACGTACAGACCGCCCTCGGGACGGCATTCCCCGCGGGATGCCGCTGATAACCACATTCGGCCGCCGCAGTGGGGGTCAGGCCAGTTTCCAGCCCTTACGGTATTCGCGGCGGAGGTACTGATCGGCTTCGGGCGCGTTGGGACATCGCAACGCTGCGGCATCCCAATGCAGAGTTTTCCCGACCCGGTAGGCGACGTTCCCCAGGTGATTCGCCTCGGTCAGCCAGCCCGAATATTCGAAGTTGCAGGTGGTCGGCGCACCCGTCTTGCAGGCGTGGATCCACTCGGCATGATGACCCAGCGATGTCGGAATCGAAGGATCTGGTCGAACGTAGTCGGCGAATTCCTGTTCGGGCAGCAGGACGTGACGGGTGTAGTCCGACAGGAGCAGGCCCTTGCTGCCCACAAACAGCACGCCACTGTCCCATTTGGGAATCTTGCCCTCGGCCCACAGATCGGGCTTGTTGACTCCCTGGTACCAGGTCAGGGAAACGGCCGGCATCCCTTCGCGAGGACCGTATTCGTAGGTGGCCTGCATCGATGCGGGGGCGAGTTCCGGGTGGGGAGGGGGGCCTTTCGCCGAGATCGTCAACGGTGCCCGCAGCTTGAGGGCCCAGAAGGGCAGATCGTTCCAGTGGCTCCCCAGGTCGGACATCGTGCCGTTGCCAAACGCCCACCAGCGATACCATTTGGGGCCCGGAACATACACATTATTGAAGGGGCGTTCGGGAGCCGGTCCGAGCCACAGATCCCAGTGAAGCCCGGAGGGGACCGGGTCGGTGGCAGCGGGGAGTTCACGCAACGTGACGATATCACCATGCCGGCGGGCTTCTTCTTCAGTCGCCTGCCAGCCCCAGGCTCGGGACACCCAGACATGCACCTCATGCACGTCGCCGATGGCCTGAGCCTGCACCAGTTCCACCACCCGCCGGTAATTATCGAGGGCGTGAATCTGAATGCCCATCTGCGTGGCGACTTTGGTTTTGGCCGCGGCTTCGCGAATGACGCGTGCCTCCCAGACGTTGTGCGTTAATGGCTTCTCGCAGTAGACGTGCTTGTTCAACTGCAATGCGGGCAACGTGGCGAACGCGTGGGTGTGTTCGCAGGTGCTGACAACGACCGCGTCGATGTCATTGGCGTGGTCGAAGAGACGCCGGAAATCGGTGAATTTTTTGGCCTGTGGAAAACGCTGTGCGGCAGCGTTGAGGTTGTCTTCCGACACATCGCACAGCGCGACAATGTTTTCGGACGCCACATCCTGGGTGTTGGCAGCACCACGGCCACCCGCTCCGATGATGGCAATGTTCAGTTTCTCGTTCGGACCAGCCGCCTGCGCGAGGCTTGGCGCGCCGGCCGCCCAGGCACCGGCGATGACCGCGGTCGACCCCAGAAACCGCCGACGTGAAATCTGCCCGCCAGCCGAGGTCTGCGGGGTAGAAGAACTCTGTGCCATGATCGTGCTCCTCATCGTCGGGTGGGGTTCGAGTGCGTCGCCTGTTGGCCGCGGTTGCGGCTGTCGGGCAGGGTGAGGCTACCCGTGATCTCACCAGTAGACCCACACGGTCGCCAGTGGTCAAGCGGCCCGTGGCGAACCTTGCGGTGGGGGCAGGGGTGAGGTAGCATCTGAATCGTGCGTGTACGTATGATGCGCCACACAGGGGCATATGTCGACAAAAAGTCAACTTCCGATGGCGCTTCGCGCTGCCTATCTGGCGCTGCATCGCCGCTCTGACGCCCAGTTCGCCGCACATGGCGTGACGGCCGACCAGTTCGTCTTGCTGGCGACACTGGCGCGCGGCCAGGCACTGACGCAACGTGAACTGGCGGTCCGCATGTCGTCCGACCCCAGCACCGTGCGGGCGATGCTGGTGCTGCTCGAACAGCGGGGCTACGTCAAACGCGAAACACATCCCACTGACGCCCGGGCTCGAACGGTTGCCTTGTCGGCGGCAGGGAAGCGCAAGTTCAAACAACTCTGGACGGCCGGTGATGCCATTCGCCTGCAGATGGCCGAGGCCCTCTCAGCCGACGAGGCCCAGATCCTGGTTGGTTTGCTGAGCCGAATTGGCAGTGTGCTCAGTCAGTCCGCCGAGGGGGAACTGGAAGCGGTGACGGGGGCTGTGGCCGGCGCAAAAATCGAGTCCTGAACGCCGGTTGGTCCCTGAGCGGTATCGCGTTCACGGGCATTCCAGGCGTGAGGACGTCCTGCAGCACAGGCGCGGCACGTGATTCAGGCCGCCTCGCGGTGCGATGTGAGCGATTGCAGGCTGTCGAGGACCTGTGCATCTTCCAGTCGGGCAATGCGGGCTTCGAGTTCTTTCAGCCGATCTTCACGCTGGGTGCGGTGGGCCAGGCGTTCGGCGACCAGATCATCGCTGATCAGGACCCGCTCGGCGAAGGCCCGCACCAGTGTGGCCAGGTAGCGGCGTCCCATCTTGGCGAGTGACAGGTTCGACGACCCCCATTTCCGGCCGTACCAGCGGATCGGGATCTGCGTGATGTTGTACCGGCGGATCAGCGCGCCCAGCGACATTTCGATCGTGAGATTGAAGTGGCAGGCGTGAAACGGCGAGCAACTGCGAATGACTTCCGTCCGATAGGCCTTGAAGGCATTCGTGAGGTCGTTGTACGGGCAGAGAAACATCAACTGGATGCAGCGGTTGACGATCCGGTTCATGATCAATTTGAACCGGGGATAGTTCTCGACATAGGCCCCGTCCATAAACCGCGAGCCAAAAACGCAGTCGTAGCCTTCTTCGAGTTTGCGGTAATAGCGGACGACATCCTGTGGATCGTCGGAACTGTCGGCCATGCAGATCACGACGCAGTCTCCCTGCACGTGTTCGAGGCCGGTGCGAATGGCTCGCCCGAAGCCTCCCGGGGGGAGCCGATTCACGGTACGAATCCGGTGATCCTGGGCCATCAGAAAGCCGATCACCTCGGCCGTCTTATCGCGACTGTTGTCGTTGACGAGAATGATCTCGTAGGGGATCTGCTCTTTCTGCAGTGCGACCTGCAGGTCATGAACCGTGGGCGGCAGATTCTGTTCTTCGTTGTATGCCGGGATGACGACGCTCAGTGTCAATTCATTCATAGCCAATTCCGCAACGGGGTTCCGCAGTCTGCCACACCGAACTACGCAGCCTTTCGGGTGAGTCGTTGATCCCAACTGGCGTAGATCTCATCCATGATGTCGTCGAGCGAGTACTGGTGGTTCCAGCCCGGGTAATGTGCGCGGAACTTGCTGACGTCGCTCACGTACCAGATGTGGTCGCCACTGCGGTTTTCGGTGGCATAGGTGTAGTCAAGCTTGCGGCCGGCGCGGGCTTCGCACATGGCGATCGCCTCCAGCATCGAACAATGCGAGTGCCGTGCTCCGCCAGCGTTGTAGACTTCACCGGGCCGGGGGTTTTGGTGGAACTCCCAGAACATGCGGACCAGATCGCTGGAGTGGATGTTGTCACGCACCTGTTTGCCGCCGTAGCCATAGACCGTGTAGGGCAGGCCTTCCACGCAGCAGCGCATCAGGTAGGACAGGAAGCCGTGCAGTTTGGTCCCCGAGTGCGCCCCCCCGGTGAGGCATCCGCCCCGGAAGACGCCGGTGTTCAGGCCGAAGTATCGTCCATATTCCTGGACCATGACATCGGCGGCGACTTTCGAGGCACCGAAGATTGAGTGCAGCGACTGGTCGATCGACATGCTCTCGTCGATGCCGCGAACGTGAAACGGGTGCGCGGCGTCGAGTTCCCAGCGGGTTTCCTGTTCGACGAGAGGCAGGCGATTGGGAGCATCGCCATACACTTTGTTGGTCGAAGTGAAAATGAAGGTGGCGTCGGGGCAGTGCTGGCGCGTCGCTTCGAGCAGCAGCATGGTACCCAGCGCGTTGACGGTGAAATCGGTAATCGGTTCGCGGGCGGCCCAGTCGTGCGACGGTTGGGCTGCCGTGTGGATCACGATCTTGATGTCGGATCCGTACTCAGAGAACACGCGGTCAACCGCCGACTGATCGCGGATGTCGACGGCATGGTGTTTGTAGTTCGGGACCGTGGTCTGCAATCGCTGCCGGTTCCATTCGGTCGAGGCCTGCTGGCCAAAGAAGTATTGCCGCAGGTTGTTGTCGATGCCGACAACCTGGTATCCCTGCTGACTCAGAAATCGAACCGATTCCGAGCCAATCAGGCCGGCGGAACCTGTCACCAGACCCACATCCATGTCGCTTGCTCCAAGCAAAAATCCGGCTCGTCAGATAAGAAGCTTGCCGATCCTGGCAAACTGGGCAACGATGTAATGAAACGGGCAGAACCGGTCAATACCAGTGATTTTTGCGGTCTGGAACGTGATCGGACCGCGAAAAACCGCCGCAGTTTTGCTGTTGACCCCGGGAGCCGGGTTCGGCATGTTACGCGTCCACCACATCCTCTCGTGTTCTCCCGTTTGTCCCGTCGTATCGCACTGCTCCGACTCGGTCCGAAATGTCCGGTCGCCGAGCCCGCATCGGCTGTAACAACTCACCATGAAAAAACCTGCTGACGCTGTCGCACATCGCGATCCGCTGCATCATGAACTGCGTCCCTACCAGCTCTTCATGTTCGGTCTGGGGGTGTACGTGCTGCTCTCGCTGGCCGTGCAGACCTTGATCGGCGTGAGTCCTTCGACCGACGCCATTCTGGACCAGATCGACCAGGTGATCTGCTGCGTGTTCTTCATCGACTTCTGGGTTAATCTCTACACGGCTCATGATCGGCTGGCCTATCTGAAATGGGGCTGGATCGACTTGCTGTCGAGCCTGCCCATGGTGGACCTGGCCCGGGCCGGGCGACTGGCCCGCATGATTCGCGTCTTCCGGGCGTTACGGGGCGTGCGCTCGGCCCGCTTTCTGGCAAACTATCTGCTGCATCGACGAGCAGACAGTGCCTTCTTCGCGTTGGCTCTGCTGTCGGTACTGCTGATTCTGTTTTCGAGCATTGCGATTCTGCAATTCGAAACGGCGAATCGCTCGAATATCCGGACCCCCGAGGACGCGGTGTGGTGGGCCTTCACGACCATCACCACGGTGGGTTATGGAGACAAATACCCGGTGACCACCGAAGGCCGGATGATTGCCGCCGTGTTGATGACCGCCGGCGTGGGGATCTTCGGTTCGTTCACCGGGTTGATGGCATCGTGGATTCTCAACCCATCGAAAAAGGAGCGACAGCAGGACCGCGATCTGGCGCTGCTGCATCAGCAGGTGGCCGAGATTCAACGGCACGTGCAGGGAACCTGCAGACACGCCCCGGCCGCTCCGGCTGATGCCGACTTTCAGGATGTCTGCTCTGCGTGGCCCGAACTTTCGGAATCGGCTCGAACCCGGATTCTGGCGGAAATTCGCGACTCGCAGCGCAAAGCCGCCTGACACGGGCCACGTGGTTTCAATCGGTGGAGTTGGCAGGCCCGACGGGTGGCGCTGCCTCGGGGCCGGTCATCGGAGCGGTTTCAATTTGCGAAGGCGAATCGGGCGGGGGCTGGGGCGCAGGCGGGTTGCTTTCGTGCTGTAGTTCTGTGAGACGCCGGCACAGAAACTCGACTGAGCCACGCTGTTCCAGAAACCCGGCGAAGTCAGCACAGGCCTGTCGATCAGCCACCACCGACAGGACGGGCATAAAAAACTGCAGCGTCTGCGACGAGACGTAATGCAGCGGGCTCGACGATTCGAGAAACAGGAGCGCCGGCGTGGTCAACCCCCGAGCGACGACTTGTCGGCACAGCCGATCGATGACGGCACGTTGACCCGCGGTGGGATCCACCGGCCGATCTGGCTCGATGGCGAACGCGTGCTTTAACCAGTTCCAGGGCATGGAGGCATTCGTTCTGCTGTGCATGGTGACCCGGTGTGCCACCCAGGATCACCACCGGGCTGCTGCCCCTGTTCACGTGGTGGGCAGGCGAAACAGCCGACAGGCGTTTTCGGTCGTCTGTCGGGCGAACTCTTCAGGAGGCGTTCCCTGCAGGTCGGCCAGGATTCCCGCCGTCATGCGGACGAACGCCGGTTCATTGCGTTTCCCCCGCATGGGCTGCGGAGACAGGTAAGGGGAGTCGGTTTCCACGACGATACGGTCGCGGGGCAACTCTTTCACGATGTCGCGCACGGCTTGTGACTTCTTGTAAGTCACCATGCCCGCAAACGAAATGTAGAGCCCCAGGTCCAGGCAGGCACGTGCCGTGTCCAGACTTCCGGTGAACGAGTGCATCAGCCCGGTCAGGGGGCCGCGGTCCCGGGCGATTCGTAATTGCTCCACCGTTTCGGCTTCCGCATCCCGGCAGTGCACGATGAAGGGGAGGCCCGTCTGCTGAGAGAGGGCCATGTGCCGCTGGAAATAGTCGATTTGTTGATCGAACGGCGCGTCGTTCCAATACCGGTCAAGGCCCGTTTCACCCAGTGCCACGACTTTGGGCGAGCTGGCCAGCGCGACGATGGCCTCCCAGTCCCCCGCGCGGGCCTGCGAGACATAGTTGGGTTGAATTCCGACCGCGGCATAGACCGTGGGGTACTTCTGGGCGACGGCGATCGCACGCCGGCTGGAGTCGAGCGTCGTGCCAATCGTCAGGATTCGAATCACCCCGGCGGCCTGAGCACGGGCCACGACCTCGTCTCGATCAGCATCGAAGGCCTCTTCGTCGAGATGGGCATGCGTATCCACCAGCATGAGGGTGGGGTCGGGTTGAGTCGCGGGGCTGTCAGGCATGAGTAATGCGGGATCGGTCAATCAGTTTCCCGGGATTGTCCCGCAGGCCGACTGCGATTGTCAACCGCTTGGAGGCCTGGGTTGCGCGGGCGCTTCCACGCCGATTCCCGGTTGGAGGGGGCTGACCAGTTGAGTCTGGCCGAACTCAGGCCGGATGCGTCAATGCCGTAGCGGCGCCCAAAGTTGTTCACGCGCACTGAAACAATGTCTGGTGACCCATCAGGAGCACGCCCGGCGGGCAACGACGAGCACGCCTCAGGCCGAGGCCGGGGACTTGGCGGACAATTCGCGCAGTTTCGTGACATGGGCCCGTTCGGCGTTCAGCAGTTCGCCCACCAAAGCAGAGGCTTCGGCGTCTTGCGACAGTTTTTGCAGCGACGATTCCAGTTCGCCGACGACGTAGAGTTCGTCTTCCAGAATCTTGCCGACCAGAAAGTCGAGTGCCACGTAGTGCAACTCAGAGTTGTCGTTGAACGTGTCGTAGTCAACCGCACCGCCGCGGTCAAAGATCAACTCGGCCAGACGGGCCACGAAGTCCTGCTGGCGGGCGGCCATCTGTTCCACGGCTTGCTGCTCGGGAGTGACCTGGCCCGCCGTTTCGGTGAGCGTCGTCCACGCGCTGCATTCGATTGAATACTGCAACAGGCTGCGGTACACACAGCCGACGATGTGATTCAGGATATCGATAACCGTCTGGTCTGCCATGTCTGTCGTATGCATCCTAGAGCAGCCACTTGGCGACGTCGTGCGCCAGTTCGCTCATCCAGTTGACGAAAATCCCGAGTGCCAGGACCGGGACAGTAACAAACGCGACGAACAGGCCCGCATCCGAAAACAGCGAAGCTGTCACGGGGCGTGCATCGTCGGCCGGAGTCGAAATGTACATGACCTTCAGAACGCGGATGTAGTAGAACAGACTGAAGGCGGTGTTCAGGGCACCCACCACCAGCACGATCCACATCAGCGAATTGAATTCGCCGGCTTGCCAGACCGACGCGAAGACCATGAACTTGCCCGCAAACCCGCCGAAGGGGGGCAAGCCCACCAGGCTGAACAGGCAGATCGCCATGCACAGCGACAAGAGCGGAGCCTGTTTCGACAGACCGGCGTAGCTTTCGATCTCTTCGCTGAATGTCTGGTTGCGGATCAGCGCCACAATGGCGAACGCACCCAGGTTCATGAAGAAATAGACTGCGAGGTAGTACAGCAAACCCTGCACGCAAGTTGCAGCGAACGCTTCGCGAGCGGCGGCCGTCAATCCGCCCGCCGGAGCGTTCAGGATGACCATCATTGCCGCCACCGCCATCAGCATGTACCCCGCGTGGGCAATGGTCGAATAGGCCAGCATGCGCTTGATGTTCTTCTGCGTGTAGGCCGCCAGGTTGCCG
This sequence comes from Planctomycetota bacterium, assembly GCA_018242565.1. Lineage (GTDB taxonomy): Bacteria > Planctomycetota > Planctomycetia > Planctomycetales > Planctomycetaceae > JACQFH01. The sequence goes on from JAFEBR010000592.1 coordinate 8,321, forward strand.
AACGTCGTGGTCACGGCGGCAAGGAAACCCAGGCCGACGCCAACGTTCATCAGCAATTCAGACAACGGTGCACTACCGGTTCGCGTTTCACCGACCAAAGCCAGGCAGAAC
>JAFEBR010000593.1 GCA_018242565.1 Planctomycetota bacterium
GATCGCCGGCGGCGGCCTGCGGATGGGACAGGTGATCGGCTCGACGGATGCCCTGGCCGACTCGGCGAAAGACCGCCCAGTCCACTACCAGGATGTGTTGATGACCATGTACCAGAATCTGGGGATCGACCCGCATGAGATGGTACGCGACATCAACGACCGTCCCACGGCGTTGTTGCCCAGCAGCGCCCGATCGATTCGCGAATTGATTTGAGCCCGGTGTTGCACGGCCGTTGAACGGCTCAAACGGGCGCGGCGTCATCACTCGCCGAGCGAGGCGTTTCACGCCTGAGCGGTCGGAGTCAGCTTGCGCATTCAACGGCCTACTGCCGTAGAAAGTGTGGGCCCTGCTTCCAGCCACACGCCTGGCCGACCCTGCGCGGAGTTCTGTGTACACGAATAGAGACCTCGCGCGCTGACAGCGAGTTCTGCGTGTTTGCCATGATTCTCGGGAGGGAACGATGCCCGGGCCTAACCTGTTCCGCAACTTGACGGGAGCCGCGTTCTGGGTTCGCGCGGCGTGATGCCGTGGCTACGCTCATGATCATGTCGTATCTACGTCAGGCTTGGCCGGTGCAGCGCTGCGAGGCCACCATTCCGATTCAAGGGAGCGTTGCGATGAACTCTGTGCCTGCCGGAAACGAAGTGGCCCGGCCCTTTATTCCGGCAAAGAACTTCGAATTGTCGAAGCGCTTCTACCTGCGAATTGGGTGCCAGCTCCTGCTGGATGGGGAAGTGGCCATCTTCGGCATCGGTCAGACCAGCTTCATTCTGCAGAACTACTTCAACAAGGACTGGGCCGAGAACTTTATGATGCAGTTGATGGTGGATGATGTGGATGCGTGGTGGGAGCACCTCAACGCTCTGGATCTGCCCAAAGCCTTCCCTTCGACGTCGCTGCGTCCGCCCGCGGTGCAGCCTTGGGGACTGAAGATCTCGTACCTCGTGGATCCGAGTGGCGTGCTGTGGCACGTGGCGCAACGTCGCGCAGGTATTGCGCACGACACGTGAAAGCACCACGGCGATTGTGATTGTCCGTTCGGTCACCGAAGTTTGCCCGAACGTCGGGCCGCATCAAGCGAATGTCTTTCATGTTTTGCCGTGAGTCTTGGCGGATGCGGAGCCGCTGTGGGTTGTTGGCAGATCGCCGTACTGTGCGGGGTGGTCTTGTTTTGGTCCTTTCGCTTCAGGTCTCCATTTTGCGCTCCAGGATATTGCAGGTGAATTCGCGACGTCGCGTTCTCATTAGGCGTCTGCAGAGTAGGAGATTCGGGATTGACGGGGGTTGCCTGCGGCAAATACTCTGATTTTGGTTCGTTCAAAAAACAGAAGTGAGACCCCAGTACCGGCTCGATCCGATGACACTCCGGGATTTCGCCAGGATGACCATCAATGTGATCCGCGCGGACGGACTCGATGGTTACTTGCCGACCTTCGTCTTGCCAGACACGGAGGAGATTCGCGCCATTGAGGGCATTCCGGACGATGTGGACCACCGCGAGGCAGTTCAGAACGTCGTCCGACGGTCGGGCTATAAGACGCGAGAGTTTTTCTTCGGCGTCCAGACGGCGCCGCGGCAAATTACCATCGGCCATTTTCGGCCCGGCCAGCCCACGGTCTTTATGCGCATCACCGAGTCAGCCAGGGGGTATTCGACCAGATCGCTGGTCGCATGCGATTGGTGGAAAATATGACCCCATGGCCTGATGACGCGCTGCGGCGAACGTGGTAGACGGGACTCGAAGTTCAACGTTGCGACTCGGGTGCCGAGTCACTGAGCTGGAAAAATCGATGGTTGAATTTCCGATACGCGAAGGCAACCGCAGCATGACTGCCGCCGAATATCGCCTCGTACGCTGGATGCTCGAACATGGCCATCCAGAGGCGGCGACGTTGCTGCCGCAACTGGAACTCGCTGAGGTGACCCCGTGGCGCTGCCCCTGCGGCTGTGCCAGCATCAATTTTCAGATTCGAGGCATGCCCGAAGCGCCGCCAGGCGTGCACCCCATCGCCGATTTCGTGTTCGGACAGGAGGACGCTGACAGTGGTATTTTCGTGTATGAGAATGGTGGAATTCTGAGCGGGTTGGAAGTCTACGGTTTATCAGGCGCGGCACCCGCCTCTCTGCCTGAACCCGACATGCTGCGGCCGCTCTCCAAATTGCATGACGCGTAACGCGTTCCGGACCAGTCGGCGAAGAGAATTCAGCGCCAGGGCCTGCCACTGATCCGCTTCAGGATTTTGGCGATTTGCGGCGGGTCCTGGTTTTGGGGGGCGGGGCCGATGCGTCGGACTTTTGCCGGCGGTCTGCTGTGGCTCGCGTCGAGCCGGCCATTTTCTGGCTCCGGTAGTTGGCCAAGGCCGTTTCGCAGGCGGCGATGTACGTGCGAGCTTTCACACGCCGAAACAGGGCGGCAATGACCTCGAGCGGGATGTCGTCCAGTTTCTTGAACCGGACACACGCCTTGCCCATGTCGAGCTTCTTTCCTGTTTTGGCCCATTCCTCGCGGAACCACTGCAGCAGATCACTTTCGGCGTAGTCCACACTGTACAGGCACATGAGGTACAGCGACATGTAATTCTTCTGCGAGGCCAAAGCCGCGAAGGGCAGTGGCTGCCGGGGGTCACAGTGGTAGCCCGCCGGGTAGACTCGGTGCGGGACGTAATAGCCAATCATTCCGTACTGGATCCCTTCCTCAAAATCCTGATCGAGATGTTTGAGGATCGTGGCACGCACCGTCTCGATGGCGGACCGGCGGTCAGTCGGCAGAGAAGTGCGGTAGTCTGCGACTGTGGCAGGTTTGGCGGGCATGAGTTTGTGTACTCCCGGGGCGGATCAGTCGATCAGGGTTTTCTGGCTGATAAACTTCTGAGCTGCAAAGCCGATGAAACACGCGGTCAAAACTGCGAAGAAGCCGACCAGGGGCCATTTTCCGGTGAGTTGATAGAGATTGGAGCAGACGCGGGGCATCCAGATTTCGGTCTTCGTGCCGGCTTCGAGTTGCGAGAATTCTGAGTAACACGACCACGCCATAAAGGCGCTGCCGGCAGCACCGATCAATTGACCCCACCATGAAGCAAAGGCATCCGACTTGGAAGGGGGCTGGGACATGCGGACTCCTGCAGCGGCGTAGGCTTGAGATCATCGGGAAACGGCCAAGACGTGGACGGCAACTGGCTTCTGCCGTGGTAACTGACCGTACCAATTCCGCACGGGCCTCGCCAGTCTGCGACGTTTCAACCGGGTTGTTCTTGAACCACGGCCGTCAGTGCCGCTGCTGGTACAGCATGGGTGTCATAGTCGATGACCGTGGCATATTCACCAATGGCTTCCGCTGCGGCTTCCGACAGAGTGCCTGCCGAATGGTTCAGGACTACCACGAGCCGTTTCGAGCCTTTCATGGGCCCGGGCAGAATCGAGTAGAAACGGTCGAGGTAGGTGCTGCGGCGATAGCAGGCCCGGCGAAGTTCCGCGAGGAAGGGGACTGTGATGCTGGTGGCCTCGCCTGGCTCAAGTACCACCTGCAAGGTCGTGTGCGGATTGTCGTCGAGAATCTGGCCGATGAGCTGGCAGGCGCGCGCCTGGTGCGGACGCAAGTCGGCGGCCCGCATCCATAAGGTAAACGCCTGGGTACGAACCGCCGCGGGGGGCGGGCAGGTGTCAGTGGCCGCTGCATCGAGATCGACGTGCCAGTTCGGGCAGAGGGCCCCGGCGGTTGCCCCGGGCACAGCGCTCTTGCCGTTCGATAACGCGGCGACCTCGCAGGCGGAGGCCACTCCATCAGAGTTTGATGAAAACTCCAGCCGGGGGGGAGGGAGCGGATCGAATTCGGTATCGAACAGTTCCTCGGCCTCGTCCATCAGAATGTAGAGGTCCGACAGATCGAGCGTGGGGGTTTTCAATACGTAGTACGGTGGGCGTGCCTGGTACTCCAATCCCAACTGGGTGGCCTCTTGTCGGAAGGCTGTCCCCGGCAGCACGGCCAGATTGAAGACCTGCGATTCATCGCACAATTGGCTGTCTTTCAGGTAATGCAGACTGCGGCGCACCGAATCTCGCGTGTCTCCTGGCAAGCCGATGATGAGATCGACCTTCACGTTGATGCCCGCATCGCGCAAGGCACGGACACCACGTTCAAAAGCACGCAGGTTGTTTCGTCGGTCCATCAATTCCTGGGCGACGGGGTCGATCGACTGTAAGCCGATTTCCACCTGGGTGAAGTTCGCTTCGTGCAGCAGCTTCGCAATCGCGGGGGTGATCCCCTCGGCTCGCAGTTCGCCAAAATAGGCGAATTGCCGATCGGGGTTGCACTCAGCGAGTAACTTCAGGAAGTCGGCAAAATCGCGGCGCTGATTGAGCGTAGGGTCGAGCAACACGACTTCTTTGGCACCGCGCCGGCGGGCGTGTTCCAGGTTGGCGATGATCTTGTCACGCGAGACGAAGTACAGGTCGTCGTAGCTTTTGGGGTAGTAGCAGAATTTGCACTTGAAGATGCAACCCCGCAGGGTTTCGAGCAACAGCAATTGTTCGTCGGCGGCATCGAGGATGCCTGCCAGGTACGGTGAAGACACCTCGTTGAGGTTGGGGAGTGGTTGCCGGAACGCCGGCAAGATGCCACGCGGTACCGGCTCATTCTGCCATTGGCCGCGAACCGTCGCGGACAAGCCAGGCGAGACGTACAGGCCGGGGATGGGTTGTCGCGGAATGTCGGCCATGCGGAGTTCCGCCAGGAGTTCCGCGAATGTTTGCTCTCCCTCACCCAAGGCGGCCAGGTCCAGTTCGGGACGATCGAGGACCCAATCGTTGTCCGCCGTGATTTCAGGACCGCCAAACAGCATGCGGATCTCGGGGCGGACCTGCTTCAACAGGTTGGCGATCTCGAGTGATCGTTCAATATTCCACAAATAACAGGTCCAGCCGACGAGCCAAGGGTCGCGGGCAAGAATCTCGGCGACCAGTCCGCGGTCGGACAATGTGTTGGCGAGATTCGAGGGCAGAATCTCGAATTCATAGTCGGCTTCGAGGCCGCGGTGGCGGGCATAAAGCTGGAGATAACCGGCGGCCAGCGGCACATTGCCTTCCGCCGGGGCCATTCCCGGTTGGGGGATCGGCAGTTGAATGAGCAGGATACGACGTCGGTTCACGGACGGGCCTTGGAGTCAGCAGGATGCGGCGCGCCAATAACACGTCAACAGCAGGTCGAGCGCCGGCAAATCCTGGGGCCCTCATCTTAACGAATTGGCAAGGCCTCTGCGCGATGGGAAGGGCCCCGTGGCCAACCGTTTGCAACAGATTTGCGGGACTTTGGATGCGGACCGTTGCCAAGGCGGATAGAATTTCCGTATGGACCACGAACCGAAACCAGCTCAAGAGCCGATTTTGATCATCAACCCCCAGGTCGAGCCGGGGGTTTCGTGTGACGATCTGGCTGTGTTGGCACGTTTTATGGACGATTTTGTTGAGATTCCCGGTACGGGAGTCCGATTCGGTTTCGACGCCCTGCTGGGGCTGATTCCCGGATTGGGTGATACGCTGTCTTCATTGGTCTCGCTGTACATCCTGAAAGCGGCCAGCGCGGCGGGGGTGCCGCGAATCACGCTGCTCCGGATGGCCGCCAACATCGGCATCGACATGATCTGTGGTTCCATTCCCGTGCTGGGCGATGTGTTTGACGTGTTCTGGAAGGCGAACATCAAGAATGTCGAACTGCTGGCCCGGCACACGCAGGCGACTCCGGCGGAAGAACGCCGGGCCCGCTCGGGCGACTGGTTGTTCGTCAGCGGATTGATCGCCGGACTGGCGGCGCTGCTGGTCGGGTGTATTACCATTCTGTTCGGTATTTGGGCGTCGCTGTGGAAATTGTGGCATGGTTGAGCGTAAACGAATTCCCCGGCAGACGGTCAGCAATCTGATTCCGCCGTTTGCCGACTATGTGTACTTTGAAGATCCCCATCGCTTTCCTTTCCGCCCACTGGCAGCCGAATTCGATCCGGTGAATGCCGGCTGGCTGATGGATGCCTCGATGCTGGTGTATGGCGAAGAGGGCTGGATTCGCGAACGAGTTTCGCGATTCGCCGAAGCCGTCCGAGGTGTCCGCGTGCGGTTGTTCAACGGCACGAGCACCCAGGGACTGGTGCTGCAGTTGCCCGAGGTCGTGATCGTGGCCTTTCGGGGGACGCGCATTGACCGGATTCTCGACGGCATCGACTTGTTGCCCCGGCCGGCCGGAGCCCCGGCAGAAGAGAGGCGCCGGGCAGGGGTGTTGTGGGCGGTCAACTGGCGGGATTTCCTGAGTGATGCCAAATTCGCGTTGGGGAGCGACGGGATTCACCTGGGGTTTCGGCAGGCGCTCGATCAGCCCGGTGTGTGGACAGAAATCGTCGCCTACCTGGCAACACTCGGAGAGCGCCCGGTGTGGTTCACGGGACACAGTCTGGGGGCCGCACTGGCCACGATCGCGGCGGCACGGTATGCCGCTATGCGTCCCGTGCAGGGGCTGTACACATTTGGTTCGCCTCGCGTGGGAAACCGCCAGTTTGTGCAGAGTGTCCCCGCGAACGCCATGCGGATTGTCAACAATGCCGATCTGGTGGCAGGACTGCCTCCGCCAATCGCGGGGTACAAGCATGCCGGGCAGTTCAAGTTTCTGTGTGCCCAGGGGACGATTGGCGATGATCATCGGAATCGCGATCCCTGGCAGGTTCGACTGCAAAAGACATTGACGGCGTTACAGCAATTGGTCCCCGAAGGGGTCAAGCGGGGACTTTCCAATCCGCGTGAGTTTCTGCAGCGTCTGCAGGAACTTGACATTGAGTTGCCGCAAAGTCGCTGGAGCGACCACGCCCCGGTGAATTATGCCTGTAAGATCTGGAACGCCGTGACTGAGCCTGACGGCAAGCCCGTTGGCTGAGGGCTGTAGGGACCGCCGATTCGCCCCCGGCGGTGCCGATTGCCCGCTCGATGCCCAATGCGATAGTCTACGGGCATTGCCGAACGCTGTTGGAGTGTTTGCGGTGGTTATTGTTGCGAGCGGTGTGACTATGTCCCGACCCGAGATCTTGATTTGCCGTGATCCCTCTGACCTGGCGGCCCGCGCCGCCCGGGAGATCGCCGCGACGGCACGCGCAGCGATCGCCGCGCGTGGTCGGTTCACGCTGGTGCTCTCTGGCGGTTCGACGCCCGAAAAGACCTATCAACTGCTGGGACGGGGGACGGCTGAGACTGATCTCGACTGGTCGCAGACGTCGGTGTTTTTCGGAGACGAGCGATTTGTGCCTCCTAGCGATCCCGGCAGTAACTACGGCATGGCCCGCCGAACGCTGATCGAGCGTCTGCAATTGTCGGAACAGCAGGTCTTTCCCATGCCGACGCAGGTTGCCGATCCCGCCGCGGGGGCCCAGGCCTACGAGGCGACGCTCGCTGAGTTTTTTGGCGTGGCCCCCGGATCGGAACCGCCCCAGTTGGATCTCGTCCTGTTGGGGCTGGGGGATGATGGGCATACGGCATCGTTGTTCCCGGGCCGGTCCGCCGTGCATGTGCGAGACCGTTGGGTGACCGCCAGCCCCCCGGGCCGGCTCCCCCCGCCGGTCGATCGGATCACGCTCACCTTTCCGATCTTGAATCGCGCCCGCCGGCTCTTGTTTCTGGTGGCGGGCCAAAACAAAGCTGAGGTCGTGCGCGAGATCCTCGAAGAGTCGCCGGCTATCGACACCTATCCCGCCGTGGGGATTCAGCCGGTGCCGGGAACCGTGACCTGGCTGCTGGATCCCGCGGCCGCCAGCCGACTTACCCCGCGGTGACCGCGCAGGCCCGGCGGCCCCAGATCGTGACCCGCCAGCATGCGGAACGGGCGGGGCGCCAGAAAAAAGGTTGAAATCTGCCTTCCAGTTCGCCACAGTGAACGTATGCACCCGATTGATCCTGCCGCCGCGTTGAAGTCTCTGGAAACATTCCATCCGCTGATTCAGCGGTGGTTTCAAGGGCGGTTTGCGGCTCCAACGGAACCTCAGGCACGGGGCTGGCCACGGATCGCCGGGGGTGAGCACACCCTGATCGCCGCTCCGACCGGTTCAGGGAAGACGTTGACCGCCTTTCTGGCCGCGATCGATCGGCTGTTGAAAGAGTCGGTGGCGGGAAAGTTGCCGCAGGAAATGCGGGTGATCTACGTCTCGCCGCTGCGGGCCCTGTCGAACGACATGCATCGTAATCTGGAAGTGCCTCTGGCCGAGATCACTGAGCTGGCCCAGGTGGAATTCCCCGACTGTCTGCCGATTCGTGCCGGGCTGCGAACGGGAGATACACCGGCGTCGCAGCGGGCGGCCTTAATTAAGAAGCCGCCCCACATTCTGGTGACGACCCCGGAATCGCTGTACCTGCTGCTGACGAGTCCGAAAGGCCGCGAGCGGTTACGGTCCATCGAGACGATCATCGTGGATGAAATCCATGCCCTCGTTCGGGACAAACGGGGCTCGCACCTGGCGCTGTCGCTGGAACGTCTGGCGGAATTGACCGAACGGCCGCTGCAGCGGATCGGACTGTCGGCGACACAACGGCCGATCGAGGAAATGGCGGCCTTTCTGGTGGGAGTTGATGTCGATCCCGCCGAGTTGCAGGCCGCCAGTGAGCCCTCGCTGGTACCTTCCCCGTGCCTGCAGGAGTCGCTCGCTGATGATGCCTGTTGTGAAGAGCCAGAGGAGGAGGTGGCCCCGGTGCCGAGGGTGGTCGCGACTCCCCCCTGCGCCATTGTGGATGTGGGGCACCAGCGCGACCTCGACCTGGCGATTGAGGTGCCCCAGAGTGATCTGGGCGCGGTCTGCATGCATGAGCAGTGGGCCGAAGTGAACGCCCGGCTGTGCGAACTGATTCAGTCGCACCGCAGCACGCTGATTTTTGTGAACACCCGCCGCATGGCCGAGCGGGTCACGCATCAATTGACGCAACTGCTGGGCGAAGATGCCGTCAGCAGTCATCACGGTTCGCTGGCGGCCAACCTGCGGCACGATACCGAACAACGGTTGAAATCGGGGCAATTGAAAGCCGTAGTCGCCACGGCGTCTCTGGAACTCGGGTTGGATATTGGGTTCATCGATCTGGTGATCCAATTGGGGTCTCCGCGTGCCATCGCCACGTTTCTGCAGCGGGTGGGGCGATCGGGCCATGCTCTGGGGCTGGTCCCCAAGGGGCGGTTATTCGCGCTGACCCGCGACGAATTGATGGAGTCGATGGCGCTGGTCCGCGCCATTCGGGCCGGCCGGCTGGATGCGATCGTGATCCCGAAAGCGCCCCTCGATATTCTGGCACAGCAGATCGTGGCGGAAGTGTCGTCGGGCGAGTGGGGGACCGATGACCTGTTCGCCATGGTTCGCCGGGCGTGGCCGTATCGCGATTTGCCGCGCCGCGAGTTTGACCGGGTGATTGAGTTCCTCGCGGAAGGCATTTCGAGTTCGGCCGGGCGCGGGCGAGTCTATCTGCACCATGACCAGGTGGGCCGCCGGGTTCGTGCGCGCCCCGGGGCCCGCATTGTGGCGGCCTCGAATGGCGGGGCCATTCCGGAAATTGCCTCGTACCGCGTAGTCGCCGAACCCGAACAGACCGTGGTGGGCACGTTGGACGAAGATTTCGCCAGTGAGAGTCAGGCGGGTGAAATCTTTCTGCTGGGAAATACTTCGTGGCGCATCATCCACGTGCGGGGCAATGACGTTACCGTGGCTGACGCCCAGGGGGCGCCCCCCTCAATTCCCTTCTGGCGCGGCGAAGCGCCGGGACGCACGATTGAGCTTTCGGAGGAAGTTTCGGAGCTCAGACGCGAGTTGGAACAACGGCTGGAAGACCCGCCAGCCGCCGAGGCCTGGCTGGTGGCGGAGTGTGCCGTCGCGGCCAGCCCGGCTCACCAGGCGGTGGAATATGTCCGAGCCCAGCAGGCGGCCCTGGGGTTGGTGCCGAACCAGCAGCGGATCGTGTTCGAGCGTTTTTTCGACGAATCGGGGGGCATGCAGATGGTCATTCATGCCCCGTTCGGAGCACGGATCTGCAAAGCCTGGGGGCTGGCCATGCGCAAGCGGTTTTGCCGCTCGTTCGATTTCGAACTGCAGGCCACGGCCGATGATGATGGATTCGTGCTGTCGTTGGGGCCGCAGCATAGCTTTCCCCTCGAAAGCATGTTCCCCATGCTGACGAGTCGCAATGCGCCGCAACTGCTGCAACAGGCACTGCTGTACGTGCCGACGTTCCAGACCCGCTGGCGCTGGAATGTCACCCGGGCCCTGCTGGTGCAGCGCTTCCGCAATGGCAAAAAGGTGCCGCCGGCGCTGCAGCGATTTCGAGCCGACGATCTGCTGACAGCGGTGTTTCCGAAATTGACCGGTTGTCAGGAAAACGTAACCGGGGACCTCGAACTGCCTGATCATCCCCTGGCCTGGCAGTCGATGCACGACGCGTTACAGGAAGCCCATGACTTGGACGGGCTGGTCGCCGTGCTGCGCAGAATCGAGCAGGGACAGATCGAACTCATTGCTCGCGATACGCGCGAGCCTTCTCCGTTTTGTTACGAACTGCTCAACGCCGATCCGTATGCCTTTCTGGATGGCGGTGAAGTGGCAGAGCGGCGGACCCGCGCGGTGGCCACCCGCCGGTCGTTGACGGTCGAGAGTGTCAGCGATCTGGGGCGGCTCGATCCCGAGGCGATGGCGCGCGTCCGGGAAGAGGCCCAGCCTCTCGTGCGGTCGGCCGATGAATTACACGACGTGCTGCTCAGCCGGATCGTCATCCCCGCCTGTGCCGACTCTGCGCCAGCCATCGAGCCTGGCGCGCAGGCGAAGAATGGCGCGGCGGTGGTCCGTGAAGCGTTGCCCCGGCCGTCTGTCCTGCCGACGCCCGTCGAATGGGGGCCATTGTTCGCTGCTCTGGTCGCGGCGCGTCGGGGCACCTGGATTCGTCGCCCGGGATGTGCGCCGCAGTGGGCGGCCGCCGAGAGGTTGCCGGCCGTCATGGCGGCGTTTCCGGAGGCGATCGCCGATCCGCCGTTGACGGTCCCCGATGGTGTCCGCCGCGATTGGACAGCCGAAGACGCGCGCGTGGTCATGGTGCGGGGGTTGGTGGAAGTCAGTGGCCCGGTGACGGCGAGCGAGGTGTCGCAATGCCTGGGAATCGAATACAGCCAGGCCGATGCCTCGCTCGAGGCTCTGGAAGGCGAAGGGGTCGTCTTGCGCGGGCGATTCACGAATTCCAGTCGCGCGGCACAGGACGAGGCCGAAGCCGCTGTGCGCGCCGCGAAGGGCCAGGGGGCGACGACGCCTGATGCCGAGGGTGAAGCCTCCGCGGCGACTCCCGCGCCACCGCCGGAAATCGAATGGTGTCATCGTCGGCTGTTGGCGCGAATCCACCGGCTGACGATGGAAGGCCTGCGGCGGGAAATTGAGCCCGTGACCGTCGATGTCTTTCTGCGGTTTCTCGCGCGGCATCATGGTTTGCTGAAAGGCTGGAAACGGGCCGGCGCCAGCGGATTGTACGAAGTGGTGTCGATGCTGCAGGGGATTGATCTGCCCGCCGTCGTCTGGGAGCGCGATGTGCTCGCGAGCCGAGTCGAAAAGTACCGACCAGAACTGCTCGACGAACTGTGTCTGACGGGAGAAATCGGCTGGGGGCGGCTGTATCCCGTGAAACGGGTTCCTGATCGCAGCCGGCCGCTCGCGAGCCTGACCCGGGTGGCTCCCATGTCTTTGTTTCTGCGAACCGATCTGGGGTGGCTGGATTCAGCGGAAGGAGACGTCAGTCTCGAAACGCTCAGCAGTCCGGCGCAGCAGGTGTATGCGCTGTTGACTCAGTACGGAGCCATGTTTGCGGCCGATCTGATTGTGGCGACCCGCATGCTGCCTTCACAGTTGGGTGATGTGCTTGGGGAACTGGTGACCCAGGGGCTGGTCACGGCGGACGGATTCGCCGGCTTGCGGGCCCTGTTGACGACCAAGGCGACCGATGAAACGTCGTCACCGGCGCGGATCACCCGCCGGCGTGTCCCCATGGCGGGCGCCGGCCGTTGGTCGCTCTGGCGGCGTGGGGGTGGTCTCGAGGCCGGTCACGGTGCGGTGTCTGCCCTGCCAGCGGTTGGACCTTCGCCGTCGAATGCGGCCGAGGGCGGGGAGTTGCCCGTGGCTCTTTCAACCGCTGAGCGGACGACTGCCTGGGCCTGGCAATTGTTGCGGCGCTGGGGGGTGATCTTCCGGGATCTGCTGGAGCGTGAGCCTGGGGCGCCCCGGTGGTTCGACCTGCTGCAGGTATTGCGGCGGTTGGAAGCCCGGGGAGAAATTCGGGGGGGACGGTTCATCACCGGCGTCGCGGGTGAGCAGTTCGCGCTGGGGGATACGGTTCGATTGCTCAGGCAATTGCGAGACGAAGGTCCCAAACAGGAACTGGTGGTGATACCCGCGGCCGATCCGCTGAATCTCGTGGGCATTCTGACCAAGCATGACCGCGTGACGAGTAATGCGTCGAATCGCGTGGCGTACCTGGATGGGGTCCCCGTGGCGGCGTTGGTGGCTGGAGAGCTGCGTTACCTGCTGGAGCCGACCGACCAAGTCAGAAAGCTGTTGCACGACGGACGCGCTTTGCGGGGTTCGGGGGCGCTGGATGAAGACGTTGAGCCTGTGGTTGCGGACCAGGCTGAGACGGAGGCGAAACCCGCGGGGACGGCAACCGACGTGCGGGAAAAACCCAAGGGGAAGCCTAGAACCCAGAAGTCATTGTTTCCGCGAACGATACCACGCCCGTTTATTCGTTGATATGAAGGGTTCAGCGGGATCGATTCGGGGGATTGCAGGTTCTGATCATGCTGATTTTGTCGACGGGATCGGTTTTGACCGGGTGCCGGACGGGGGTGATCCCGAATTCGGGTAGGTAAATCCCGTATTCCGTTGACAAGAACCAGGGTTCTGATATGCTGCGAGCGTTGCACTATCAGGTATCTAATCACTACTGGGCCGCTGTAGTGGTTGCTTGCGGTGAGGTTGTTGGTTTCCGGGGGGGATTGTTTTAGATCGCCCGTGGGGACTGCGATTCACAAGAGTTGTTGGTCACGACTGGCCAAACTTTTGCCGTAACGTCACGTGACAGTTTCCCATTTCACAATGCAGGGAGTGCTAGCCCAATGTCCGTCCAAGTTTCAAGAATTTTCGCAGCAGTCGTGGTGGCCAGTGCGTTAGGTCTGGGCTCAGCGGTGCACGCGACCTCGGTCACCATCTATGGCACGGGACTCGACGCATCGGGCACTGCATTGCCGGCGGGTTCTGTTGACGAGAATTACACGATCGACCCGGCGTCGCTCGCCTTTGGCGGCTCAGGCCCCACCGTTTTCGATCCGAGTCAGAGCGGTTGGGTGGCAAACACTTCCGCTTCGGGGTGGATTACATCGGGTGCCAGTTCGAGCACAATCTATTCGACGACGTTCAATCTGGCTGCGTTTTACATCAACACGGTCACCATCAGCGGTCAATTGGCCGCCGCTGGTGATGTCGCGATTCTGCTCAACGGTACGCAGGTGGGCAGCATCATCGCCGCCGTGCCCACCGCATTCACTTCGTTTTCGCTGGATAACTCGGGCGGGCTGTTCAATTCCAAATTGAACACGTTGTCGTTTCAGGTGACGAACGATGGTTCGACGGACGCAGGCACCCTGAATGTGTCGTTGTCGGGCGACGGCACGCAATCGGTGCAGATCCTTCCGCACAGCGCGGCTCCGGTCCCCTCGACGATGATTGTCTGGTCGCTCATCGCGGCGGTGTTCAGCGTCGGTTTCGCCCGCAAGCACTTCGCGAAGTCGGCTCTGGTGAGCTAGACTCGCGGGAAGTTCATGGATTCACAACACCTCGCTGGCATTGGCTGGCGAGGTGTTTTTGTTTGCGCTGAGGATTCTGGCGTTCATGGTGGTGGAGCGCGGTTCGACATCTGTGCCGAGTCGGCCTGGCGTGCCGTGAACCGAGCCAAGCCGTGGGAGTCCCAGGTTCAAGCGTGGAATTCGCCGCGATCGTGACCCAGACCGACGGATGGAGTCACGCGGTCGGCCTCGACAGGGGAACGGCGGCTTGAGGCCGGAGTTGTCCCGTGCGCGTCTTGCTGGGAGTTGGTGATAAGGGGTCTGACCTCGTATGGCCTTGGCGAACCCCTCCCGTCTGTGACCCCGGCACCAAAGAGTATCAATCCCCCAAACGTGTTGCTGATTGGCGGAATGAAAAAAAGGTGAAACCGCTCATATTTGCGGGTATCGCGGAATTGGCAGGGCTTTCCAAACGGAGCGGACAGAACGCCGATTGAGCTTTTTGTGGCGGGGCGGGGGGTCAGGATGCTGTAGCCCCGGTAAATCCGCTGTCCGGCGCCGCACAGAGTGAGGTGCTGCACACGACTAAGCAAAATCGGCATGCCCGGCCGTGTTACGGATGCTCCTCTGACCCCAGTTAGGGGAAGCAATGGGGAACCTAACGAGAACTCGTCTTTCGACGCGAAACGGGGTCTGTCCGCACGGCCAGCGCGGCGCCGATTAAACTGGCGTTTCCTCCGAACCTGCCTTCTACCAGCGCCGTCCGGGCATCGAATTGGCGGGGTCGCTTCAACAGCTTCTCTTTGAGTCGGGATCGCACATGCTTGATGAGCCGGTTATTGCTTTTCTCTATCACCCCACCCGTAAGTACAACGCGCTCCGGCGCAAACAGATTGACCGCGTTGGCAACGCACATCGCGAGATACTCGCACATACGATCCAAGGCGGCCGCCGCCCGATCGTCTTTTTTAATGCATTCCAGCATCGCGCCTACATCAGAATAACCGCATTTCTCAGCGGATGCGCAAAGCGCGTCACCCGCACACTCTTCTCCGATGAATGGAATTTGTGGGATTCGTGCCTGTTCACGCGACACCACAATCCCACCCAACTGCGGGCTCGAATAACCTCCAATGTGAAGAATGCGTCCATTCAAGATCACGCCTGAACCGAGTTTCGTTCCGACGGTCAGCACTACGACATCAGAACATTTCTGGGCTGCACCTGATTTCCACTCCGCAAGTGTGGACGCCATTCCGTCATCAATCACCCGGACCCGATTAGAATGCTCTGCGAATGGTGCGGTGACGTTTGTTTCGGTCCAGCGACCATCGTGAAGCTGACAAATAGTCGCCCTGTCCTCATGGAGAAAGCCTGCTGTCGAGATTCCAATCTTGGGGGCCCTCCGCGTGCCCAGCAAATCTTTAGCCACGTTCGCAGCGGTATCCAAGACGGCAGAGAGTTGCTGTCCCTTGGTCTGCAGTTCATGCGTATGAAGAATCGTCGGTGTTTTATTCGAAAGGTCGACGACACCCAATCGCAACTTGGTTGCTCCGATATCAACCGCAAGCACTTTCATTGCTCTCCAACTCCTGGTGAATGACTGGGAATGCTGGCCGAATCCATTTTCCCGCGTCCTTGCCAGAATTCGTCGGAGAGTTCTGGCAAGGACAGATCGGATAACGTGTGGCATAACCCGATCTCAGCGGTTAATGGTGATCTGAGGCTGTACACTTATCCCATAGACAGTTTCGTTTTGTTGTTAAATCGCTCAACAGTGTTAGATGATAATCGGCAGTCGACCTACAGTACCAATTCATACACGAGTTCGGGCTCAGTCGCACCCGAGATTGTTTCCGCGGGGATGCGTTCCGTCTCGACGAACCCCTGGGTCAGGATGCTTCGCATGGAGCGAACGTTCGATAAACGATGGATGGTTGTGATGCGGCGAAGTTCGTGGACACGAGCCCAGGTAATCCGCGCTTCCCACAGGAGTTTCGACAGCCCACGACCTCGGTAGGCGGCGCGGATGTAGATGCCGTCTGCGACCGCCGTGGTGGGGTCTCCATTCGCGGTGGAAATGCGGGCTTTTCCGATCGGGTACGGCGGCGATGTTGACCTGTCGAACAAAAGAAACATCGCGTGCTCAGGCCCCACTGAGTAATCGACCCAATCTTCTTGACCGTAGGTCGGCCAACCCTCATTTCCGGTCAAGTAAAACGGTGGCTCGCTGCAGGACTCACAGCACAACTCGCGGACCTCCTGCCAGTCCGCAGGAAGTGCAGCGCGTACCTGTATGTCAGTGGCCGTTCCCATCGATCTCATTCCCTGATTCCTCATGACGTGGCAGCAAAACGCCCAGGCCTAGCGACCACCGCCGAGTGCCCGGCGGTGTGCAGCAGTCGCTGACAAATTCTCTGAATGATTCAATAGTCGCGCGAGGCGGTAGTTCGTTGCTCGCCTCGGTTAGCCGCTCTGTTGTAACAGCAGGTATTATAGGCTCACCACGGTGCATTTCCTTACCGGCACGGGGACGGTAACCGTGACCGACCACAGGTCTCGGCGTGCAACTCAGGTGAAATCACGAGGCTGGGGCGGAGGCCGCGTCGGAGTCGGAGCCGATGTCGCAGGCTTCGACCTCGGCCTGCCCGAGGTGGACGTCAGGCTGCCCCGCCACGCCGGGTTGCCACCCAGCCGCGAGCCCTGCTTCGACCAGTCGGCGGACACACCGTGGAGCAAACGGCACGCGGAGTTGCTCGTTGGCGGACCGCCGTCCCCCCACGAACTCAGCCACCAGTCGCGGCCCCCCGGCCGTGGCGTCCGCGACCACGACCCGGACCGGCGTTAACCAACCCTCCGACCAGTGCATCCGGTCGTACCGGATTCGCCACCGCAGTCGGCGGCCCTCGATCACGATCAGGCGGGACCCCGCCTTTGGAAGACCCATCAGTCTCCTCCACGAATCACTGGTTTGGTCAACTCATTCAGTCATTTTCCGCCCAGGAGCCGGTATATCTCGGACTGCACGCATTACCCCGAGACTTCGGCCCGCGGTTCGGAGTTGTCCGCCGTGGTCAACTTTCGCAGCAACTCGCCAACGTCGAATTTGAACTTCAGGGTATCGCCGCAGAACGCCTCTGGCTGACTGATTCGCGGCGGTATATGGAAAAAGTACCGGGCCTGTGCACCGAATTTTGAAACGTCGGACGAGACGGAAACGGCGGAAAATCAGCCCACGAAACCGAAGGTATCAACGTCTGTGAATTTGTACCGCCCCGCATGTCGTCATGGACCTCGACGTTCCAGTGACCAACCGCGGTGGTACCAACGAACAAGCCCTGCGACGAAGACGTCGCAGGGCGGTTTCAAAAATAAGCGGGGAGGACAGAACGGCAATTGAACTTTTTATGGCCGGCATCCGGGAATGGGAAGCCCCGCTGCGACGGCGGCTGGATGATGGTAAGTCAAAGCAACATTAAGGGTTGCAGGGGTGCTTTCCTTGGGAAATTCAGGTACTTACTTCAGGAGGTCTGTCGCGTCAGGCCACAAGTCCGAGTTGAACACGGAGGGCGAAATCACCGCCCGCATTCGCCGTCGGCAGGGGGGGAACCCATTCCGCGTTCGGTCAGTCAGGCGACCACTATGCCGCGACGGAGGCAGCGCGCGAAGTGCAGCCCGTGAAGAAAGAGAATTCACCCGGTAGCCCGCCGATGACGTTTCACGAGCGCATCGCTATGGAACGGAAAGGGAATGATCATGGGCTGGGCCTGCTGCGGGGTTCGGACGCCTACTTTCTGAGCGTCCGGTCTTTCTTCCAGTCCGCCTTTTCGGTTTTGAGGTATTGCGCGTTTTTGATCTGGTAGAAGATGCCTTTTTCCGGCTGGCTGGTCAGCGTGAATGTGCCTTTAATAACGATAATGTCATCGCCCC
>JAFEBR010000594.1 GCA_018242565.1 Planctomycetota bacterium
AGGTCAGTGCGTTTCTCTACCAGTGAGCTTTTTGATCCAGCGGTACACAGTCGATTTCACACATCCTGAAGGAACATCCGATGTCTCGCAAAACACACCCGGTTTCAGCCACGGTGGCATCTGACGTAGCGACCCCCGCTGGACCGTTGGGGATCGACGAACTCCGTAAGCTCGATGGATACTGGCGGGCCCTGAATTATTTGTCCGTGGGGCAGATCTACCTGTTGGACAACGCGCTGCTCCGCGAACCGCTGCGGCGCGAGCACATCAAGCCCCGTCTGCTCGGACACTGGGGGACCTCGCCTGGCTTGAACATGCTGTGCGTTCACCTCAACCGGGTCATCAAACGTGATGATCTGAACATGATCTACATCATCGGGCCGGGGCACGGCGGGCCGTCGCTCGTCGCGCATGCTTATCTCGAAGGAACCTACAGCGAGTATTACCCGAACATCAGCCAGGATGCCGAGGGGATCCACCGCTTGTTCAAACAATTCAGTTTCCCGGGGGGCATTCCCAGCCATGTGGCTCCGGAAACACCGGGCAGCATCCATGAAGGGGGCGAACTGGGTTACGCCTTGAGCCACGCGTACGGCGCGGCGTTTGATAATCCCGACCTGATCGTGTCGTGTGTGGTAGGTGATGGCGAAGCGGAAACCGGCCCCTTGGCCACGGCCTGGCATGGCAACAAGTTTCTGAACCCGGCCCGCGACGGAGCTGTGTTGCCGATTCTGCATCTGAACGGCTACAAAATCGCCAACCCCTGTTTTCTGGCTCGCATTCCCCGCGACGAATTGCAGAAGCTGTTTGAAGGGCTGGGCTACAAACCGTACTTCGTCGAAGGACACGAGCATGCCTCGGTGCACCAGCAACTGGCCGGCGCCCTGGATGCCGCGACGGCGGAAATTCGACGGATCTGGTCGGTGGCCCGGGAACAGGGCGACACACGTCGTCCCGCCTGGCCGATGATCGTCTTCCGCACACCCAAAGGGTGGACCTGTCCCCCTGAAATCGATGGCAAGAAATGCGAAGACTACTGGCGCTCCCACCAGGTGCCCATGGGCGAGATGCACAAGCTCGAACATGTGAAGATTCTGGAAGAGTGGATGAAAAGTTATCGTCCCGAAGAACTGTTCGACGCCGAGGGCCGACTCGTTCCGGAACTGGCGGAACTGGCGCCGCGGGGCCATCGCCGCATGAGCGATAACCCGCATGCCAACGGCGGCATGCTGTTGCGCGATCTGCGCCTGCCCGACTACCGTGATTACGCCGTTGATGTCCCCAGTCCCGGAGTGACAACGGCCGAGTCCACGCGGGTGATGGGCACCTTCCTGCGCGACGTGATGCGTGAAAATCTCGCCAGCCGGAACTTTCGGCTGTTCAGTCCTGATGAAAACAACTCGAACCGCTGGCAAGATGTGCTGGAGGTCACGAACCGCTGTTACATGGCCGACATCTATCCCGAAGACGATCGGTTGAGCCCCGACGGTCGTGTCATGGAAGTGCTTTCAGAACATCAATGCCAGGGTTGGCTCGAGGGCTATCTGCTCACCGGCCGGCATGGGTTCTTCTCGTGCTACGAGGCATTCATTCACATCATCGACTCGATGTTCAATCAACACGCCAAGTGGTTGAAAGTCTGCAATCATATCGGCTGGCGAAGACCGATCGCCTCATTGAACTACCTGCTGTCGAGTCACGTCTGGCGGCAGGATCACAACGGATTCTCGCACCAGGACCCGGGGTTTATCGACCATGTGGTCAACAAGAAAGCCGAGGTGGTTCGCGTCTACCTGCCTCCCGACGCCAATTGTCTGCTGTCGGTTACCGATCACTGTTTACGCAGTCGCAATTATGTGAACGTGATTGTCGCCGGCAAACAGCCGGCACCGCAGTGGCTCACCATGGATCAGGCGATCAAACACTGTTCGGCCGGTCTCGGGATCTGGGAGTGGGCCAGTAACGATAAAGGGAGTGAACCCGATGTGGTGCTCGCCTGTTGCGGCGATGTGCCCACGCTCGAAACGCTCGCGGCCGTCGAATTGCTGCGCCAGCATCTGCCCGAAATCAAGGTACGCGTTATCAACATCGTCAACCTGATGAAACTGCAGCCTCCGAAAGAGCATCCACACGGTTTATCAGACCGCGACTTCGATGCCCTGTTTACGGTCGACAAGCCGATTATCTTCGCGTTCCATGGATATCCCTGGCTGATTCACCGGCTGACGTACCGCCGCACGAATCACAAGAATCTGCACGTCCGGGGCTACAAAGAAGAAGGGACCACTTCGACCCCCTTCGACATGGTGGTCATGAATGATCTCGACCGCTTCCATCTGTGCGAAGACGTGATCGACCGCTTGCCACAACTGGGGGCGCGCGCCGCGTACTTCAAACAGGCGATTCATGAAAAACTGATGGAGCACAAGCTGCACATCGAGAAGTACGGAGATGATCTGCCCGAGATCAGCGGCTGGAAGTGGGGCGCGGGGAAATCGTTGCGAACAGCCGGCACATCGACGGAAGGAGACAATGTCTGAGATTCTGCTGCTGAACGCCGGCTCGAGCAGTCTGAAGGGGAGTCTGGTCGAGGCGGACACTGGACGGGTTGTGGCCCACGCCTTGGCCGACTGGGCCGGTGCCGCCACCCAGTATCGGTACACCGTGGTTGGGACGCCGGTGCACGCCGGGCCGGCTGACTGGCGCGGGCATGCCGCGGCGGTTCGGCAATTCCTCCTCGATCTGACCCAGACGACTCCGGTGGCGTTGCCCGATCGCGCCCACCTGATTGCCGTGGGACATCGCGTGGTGCATGGCGGACCGTTCTCGTCTTCGGTTCAGATCACGCCCGAGGTCCGCGAGCGAATCGCCGGGTTGATCGACCTGGCGCCGCTGCACAATCCTCCCAGCTTGGCCGCGCTGGACGCCGCGGCCGTTGAGTTGCCGGGCATCCCGCATGTCGCCGTTTTCGACACGGCGTTTCATGCGACCCTGGCGGATTGGGCCTGCACCTATGCGGTTCCCGCCCGTTGGACTCGGGATTGGGGCATCCGCCGCTTCGGATTTCATGGACTCAGTCATGCCTATTGCGCCAACCGGGCGGCTGAACTGCTCGGCCGATCGACCGCAGATCTGCGGCTGGTCATCTGCCATCTGGGGCATGGTTGTTCAGCCACGGCGGTCAAGGGGGGGAAGAGTGTCGATACGACCATGGGCTTTACCCCCCTGGCAGGCTTGATGATGGGAACACGTTCGGGGTCGATCGATCCCAGTATCGTGCTGCACGTGCAGAAACGGCACGGTCTGACGGTGGAACAGGTTGACCAGGCGTTGAATCGGGAATCGGGGCTTTTGGGAGTCTCCGAGATTTCCGGCGACATGCGGCAGGTACTGGCCGCGGCCCGGCAGGGGCATGGACCGGCGAAATTAGCCCTCGAGATTTATGCTCACCGTGTCCGGCAGGAGATCGGGGCGCTGACGGTTACCCTGGGGGGCATCGACGCCCTGGTGTTCACTGCCGGGGTGGGCGAAAATGCTCCAGAGGTCCGCGCCCGGATTTGTAACGGCCTGGATTGTCTGGGGTTGTCATTGGATGGCGGAGCCAATGAGGCCTGCCGACCAGACCAGGATATAGCCAGCCCGGAATCGCGGGGCCGCATTCTGGTCATCGCCACGCAGGAAGATGTTACGATGTGGAGAGAGGTGCGGCAGGTGATAGCGGAGCAGACCGCATGACAGACAGCACAATACCGTAGGAATTTCCCCAGAGGCGATCGGGGCCGCGGAGTCGGAAGGGCCCCGCGAAGGTCTCTCGCAGTCCGTTGAACCCCGGGGACTGGCTCTGAGCCACTGACGCAAAACCGCGGAAGTTCAGCGTGCCGCGACGTGCCCGTCACTCCTGATTCAAGATCCTGCGAACACAGATACACAGAATGCGAGGACATCATCATGGCGGATATCAGCAATCTTTTGAGTCGCATCGATGCCGAGTTTGCCGCGAGCGAGAGTAAGATCAAGACGTTTCAGGACGCGCAGCTCAAATCGTACGAAGAGCGCGAGCAGCGGCTGAAATGTTTTGAAACAGTCTGTGAGCGGTTGCGGGAAGTCTGGCGCCCGCGGCTGGATGCTTTGGCCGAACGCTTCGGCAAGCGGATTCAGGTGACTCCCTCCATCACCAGGGAACTCCGAGAAGCCCTGTTCGACGTTGAATCGAATCTGGCCCAGATCAAGCTGCGCTTCACGGCGTCAACCGATGACGACGTGCGAAATCTGGTGCTGGATTATCGGCTGGACATTCTGCCCATCCTGATGAAGTTCGAGCCCCATAAACAGGCGGAATTTCCCTTAGAGCAGATCGATGTCGACGCGGTGGCTCGCTGGATCGACGACCGCATTCTCGATTTCATTCGCACCTACATGTCGTTGCACCAGAACGAGTACTACCTGAAGGATCACATGGTCGCCGACCCGATCGCCGGGGTGCGGTTCCCGAAATTCGCTGCCGCCGCGACCCTGGAGTGGCAGGGGACTCAATACTACTTCATCGGCGAGAAGACACGACGGGAATTCGAAAAGAAACACGGGATCCAATCGTCAGACACGTCCCCTGCCTGACGGGTTGGGTCGCATTGGGGATGTCGGCAGAGATGTGGGGCGCGGGTCCAACTGGCACGACCCACGCAAGGGGGCGGGCCAGCCAGTGACGGCCGGCCCTGGAAAGGTTTTTCGGGCAATCTTTCACAAGGAGCGGGCATGCAATCTCGTCAACGTGGCACTCTGTTAGGTCTGGCAGTCGGGGATGCATTGGGTGCAGCCGTGGAATTCGCGGAACCCGGGTCGTTCGTACCAGTGACGAACTACCGTGCCGGTGGACCGCATGGCCTGGAGCCTGGCGAATGGACCGATGACACCAGCATGGCCTTGGCGTTGGGGGACAGCCTGGCCGCGGCCGGTTGGGATCTGAAAGACCAATTGCAGCGGTACGTGAATTGGTTCCGCACGGGGAAATACTCCGTCAATGGCCGTTGTTTCGATATCGGCATCACGACACGCCGCGCCCTCAGCCGATTTGAACAGACCGGCGATCCGTGGACGGCGGGCGATGCGTCCGAGAGGTCGAGTGGC
>JAFEBR010000595.1 GCA_018242565.1 Planctomycetota bacterium
CAGGCTGACGGGGGTGCCATCGGTTTTCCAGAGGATGGCCATCAGCTTCTGGTTGCGGTGCATTTTCTCGAAGCCGCTGGCCTTGCCGTCGGTGGCCATGTTGCCATGCAGGCGGGCGATCTCACTGGCCACCGTTTGGGCCGCATGCGGAGTCGTCAGGACCACCGCCCGCTGGAAACGGGGAATGACACCCCCTTGCGGGTCAGGAGTGCCACCCGCTGCCACGTTGGGACCTCGCAGAATCGACTCGAGTACGGGGAGTACCAGGGCCGACTGCAACTCAGTCGTCTGCAGGAAGTACTTGACGACGTCTTTTTCCAGCGGGACTTTCTGCTGAATCGCCGAGCCCATTGCTGCGAATTTGGGAAACGACGACTGTGAAAAAATCTTGCCGACCTTCGTCCAGGCGTCGAGGATGGAGTTCTCGAAATTCAGCGTGGTGGGATCTTTGCCCGGCCCGGCATCGCGACCCGCCCGCATGTAGGCGGTCAGCGCGAAGACTTCCGCTTCGACATGATTCGAAAAGGCCAGCGCGTTGTAACCTCGGGAAATGACGACCGCGCCGGAATACGTGGCGGCGTCGGCGGCGTTCTGCATGCGGATCTTTTCATCGACCTGCCGGCCGGCGTTGATCACCATGCCCAGCACGATCGTCAGCACAAAGATCGTGAACACCGACATGACACTGATCACCCCGTCTTCCTGGCGATGCAGTGACGCCAGGCGGTCGATCAGGCAGCGGATGACAGTGGGGATGCGGGAACGGTCCATGGCGATACGGCAGTCGATTTCAAAATGCTCTGGCCATTCGTCGGCAGCGACCGTCGGGTGGGCAGAGTGGGTGGCTACTTGAGCGACTCGGGGTTCTGCGGGTAAGGAATGATCGACTTCATGCCTTCATTGGTGATCGTGGCGGTCGCGGTCAAAATCGTATAGTACACGCTTTCTTCGTATTCCGGGTGGTCACGTTTATCCCAGATCTGGATGCGCTGGCTGACCTTGTCGGGAGTGCCGTCGGCGGGAGTCAGCTTCTGCGACATAAACTTGTTGGGGGCCAGAAATCGTCCCGGTCCGGTGAGCAGGGGGAAGCGGAACGAAACCTGAACTGTGATCGGGTCTTGCCAGCCGACTTCGTTTGGCTGATATTGCCATTGCTGAGGGTATTCGTATTCCGCGGAATAGATGTCGGTCGGCTGGGGGTGATCGAGGGGGTTATAGGTCGGACCGTTGAGACTGTTCTGGCTGACATCCGTCCCCGTGATCACAATATACGTGTGACGTGCCGCGTAGGCCGCTTTGTTCCGCAGGCGGTTGGGAATCACACTGTCGTTGGCCTTCTTGGGCACGAGGTTGCGATACAGACCGACGATTGTCTCGGCGATTTGACTGTCGAGTTGCTGCAGAGCCGAGGCTTTCAAATACCGATGTGAAGGAGCGATCGGAATGCAGTTGATGGCCGCGGCTGTCCAGATCTTGTTGTATTTCCAGGCCCGGCCCTGAGGGATCTCGTTGAACTCGATGACCTGAGAGACCCAGACCGGGTAAATGCTTTTGTCGGCGTTGATGGCGATCGGATCCATTTCGTTGGCCGGCTCAGCGGGCATTTCCGCCGGAATCCAGACACTTGCCGAGCGGGCGGCGGCGAACGCCGCATAGTGCACGATCGTGATCCCGATCATCAACTGGCTGACCTGCACGACAAACAGCACGAGCATCATGAACAGCGGCAAGGTCAGCACGAACGACAGCGTCTGGACGCCTCCTTGTTGACAGGCGTGCAGGCGGCGGAGTTTGGCGAGGGAGAGGCGGGCGCCGCTGAGTCGCAGCATCAGCCAGATGCCGGCGAAACCGGCCAGCATCCAGAGTAAGAGCGGAAAACAGGCTTCGAGAATGGCACGGTGCATTCCTGTGTCTCCCGCTGTCTGGGTACCCTGTGGCGGGGACCCGGTATTCTTTAACCAGGGTTGTCCGCGAACTCGCGGCAGTTCGCCGGCACAATCGACAGGTTGTGCCTAACTCGAACCGTTGCAGTCACTTCCACACAACTGAAAACGAAATGCACGACTGATTTCAACAGCTGGCTCAGAAACTCAAGTACCGCTGCCAGCCAAAACACACAATGACCGTGGCCGCGAGAGCCGAAGGGGCCAGAAACAAGGGAGGCTGCAGTGCCTGCCGTTCAGCGTCTGACAACGGCAACCAGTTCGCCAGTCGCAAACACCAGAAGACATGGCGAACCACTCCCGAAATGAGTTTCCAGAGACCGACGCGCCAGATGAGGGTGGCCAGACCGAGTGCGGCGCCCAGGACGAGAGTCCATAACAGGGCTTCCAGGCCGCGATCGACCCCCAGAAAGGCCCCCAGCATGGCCATCAGTTTGACGTCCCCTCCCCCCACGCCAAAAAATACGAAGCAGACCAGCATCAACAGTCCGCACAGGAAGAAGCCTTTGAGGCTGTCTTCCAGACCGGCGAAATCGGAACTCCAGCCGTCCACTGACAAATCGGTCCCGGCGTGGACGGCCAGTGCCACCAGTATCCCCGGATACGTCGTCCAGTTGTAGATTTTATGGCTCAGAATGTCGGTGACGGCTGCCGTGGTGGCAAACAGCAGCACGCATACGATCACAAGAAGTGTCATTCACGCCACGTTATTGACCATTGCTGACTTTGTCGCTGCTTTGTTCGAGATCGGTCATCCCCTTGTAGAAATAATTGCGGACGCGGGGCCAACCGTAGCGAACGACGAAAATCAGAATCGGCAGCGCAATCGCGCCGATGATCAGAATGGTTTCAAGACTGACGGCACCGCGTTCGTCGCGATGCAGCTTGTTGATCAGCCTGCGGACAGCAGAAAGATGGGACATTGTGCTTCTCCAGTTCAGAACCGGACTCGAAATTCACATGAAGGGCCAACAGACCAGTGCACAGGTCATCTCGTACACTGCCCGGATGATTTTCATGGCGTAGTAATAGGACATGGCGAGCATCGGCAACGATGTTGCCAACACCAGCACGTATTCCAGCGTCGCCGCCCCAGAACGGTGCGGCGCAGATCTAGATCTTGTGAAATGACGTCGCCTGACTCTGCGCATGGCGGCAGTTCCTCTGTCGGCAAGTATACCCGACCAGCATTTTCTCGTATAGATCGGAGGCACCGGGCCGCACGGGGGACGTATGGAGCCCGCGCCGAAAACGTGCCGGAGACCAAACCCCTGCAGATGTCTGCCTGCTTGATTTGACCTATCTCTCCTGTTTTCTCCAGGTTGTTGTCGCGAAGTGGGTGCAGCATGGAATGCCTGAGGGGCGGTCCGGTGTGGCACCAGGGGCGCTGTCGGCGGGATATTGAATGAGAAACGAAACCTCAGAAGAAAATCGCGTGCCCTGTCGAGTCTGGTGACGCTTTTTCCTCGTCGGCGGGTGAGCGTGGCAACGTTTGTCGGGAAAATTTCGTTGCGGCCCATTTGGGGGGGGGGCAGGTGTCTGGCTTTCAGGCTCCGTGGACTGGTCACGAGTCGGATGACCCGCGGCGGGCGATTCGTCGTTCAGCGGCCATGACGCGAGGCTATCGGCGTAGGCCTCGCTTGAGTTTCGGCTGTTCGGTTCGACCCATCGGCAAGCCGGAACTTAACCCGGTCGGATTCGGGGGGTGAACGGTTTAAACGGATCGGCTCACGCCAAGCCGCAAAGGCGCAAAGGAGTTTGGGCACTGTCGAGACCGGCTGTCAAACGTCGTGCTCGGTTCGACCGAACGATCGCGGAAGCGCCATCGATGCGTCAATTTCGCGTCTGACCGGCAAACGGTCGTGATGATGTCGGGGCATCTTTGCGCCTTCGCGGCTTGGCGTGAGCCCCTTTTTCTGAACCACCACGGTGACCGTAAGCCGGGACTCAGCTTTTCTGTGAAACTCAGCCGGATGAAATGCGGTATTGCCTCAGCAGGTTACGGGTGGGGGACAGGAAGTTCGCCCATGCGGTGTGCGCTCAGGGGGGCATCGAATACATGTGCTACCGGTCACTCGATTTCACATACTGCGAAGACGATTTGCGAATCAGAAACGGGTGCCTGCGAGAGAACTTTGTCCGGCTCAATCGATTCCCGCTTTCGTTGTTGAAGCCGCGCCCCGGAAAGTCGAGCATCATCATCAAACGGCGTGCTTGCGGTTGGGATTTCCATTTCCTCCCTGAAACCCTGGCCGGCAGTAAGAATTAATGTCCACTGGCCCTGGGATCGACCGCTCCACAGTCGATGGTTGCCCGGGGGCATTTCCGCATGGCAGATTTTGACATAAAACGACCCCGAGGTTATGTTCTGAGGTTCACCCTTACGCTGCAGGAATCCACGCGATGAGCCGCACGTTGAATCTCTCTCTGACCGACGAACTTCGCGCCTTCATCGACTCGAACTCGGGGGATGGCACGCTTTACGCCACGCCCAGCGAATTCGTCCGCGATGTGCTCCGCGAAAAGAAGGAGCGGATGGAAGCTGCCCAGATACGCGATGCGATTCTGGAGGGATATCAAGATGCGATTCAGGGGCGCACCGTATCTTACAGCGGTGATCTTCGTCGGCTCTTGAGAAAGACTGACGAGTGACTCGTCGAAAACGAGTTTGCCGCATCGAGCTGACACAGCGCGTACTTGCCGACCTGCGCGAAATTGAACGCTTCTCGATGGAGCAGTGGGGGCGTACGGCCGCAGATAGATATCTCGATGAGTTTGCCGCGGTCCTTGACCGTTGACAGGAGCAACCGGAACTTCTGCGGCACGAGCCGAATTTTGCGCCCGGCCTCTACTTCTTCTATCGGGGTAAAAAGCACTTTCTGGTCTGCGACTTTCAGGACAATCTGGTGCTTGTTCTCACGGTGATTCACTCAAGTAGGGATCTCCCAGCCCGCCTGCTGGACCTCGAATCGCGCCTGGCTGCTGAGTCGCAGCTCCTGCGGTCGCGGCTGCACGGTGGTTAGAAGAACCGATTGCCAAACGCCACGCTCGTATTCAAAACAACACTCCCGAATCAAAATGACCAGGCGCTGCGGCACGGTGATTGGCATTGACTGTCCCACATGCCATGGCAATCAAATGATCGGCGGCTTTAGCAGGATGCTCACGACCGCGTAGAGCCCAAACAGAATGGCGATGCTGCTGCCGCAGAGGCTTGTCCAGTTTCCCTGCTGGCGTGTGGCCAGGCCGATTGACTTCCAAAGCGAGAAGCAACCCGCGACGATCATAAGCGGAAAGCCCCACATTAATGCGATCGCAAGTAAGATCAGAATCGGGTTTTCTGGCAGGACGAGCGACAGCGCAAAGAGAAGTAGCCAAGCCGTGGGACTCCAGCACCAGATGTGCTCCGCAAGGCCCCAGGGCTTGGCCGGAGCCATAATGTACCGCTTCCCTAAAATGAATGGCCCGGCAAAGAAGGTGCCGGACAAAATCCAGCCAAGAACCTGGGTCGCGGCTCCAATGCCACCTGATCTGGGCCAAATCCGGTCTGGGTAGTCCCGAATTGAGCTGAAAGCATCACCTGCGACGGCTAA
>JAFEBR010000596.1 GCA_018242565.1 Planctomycetota bacterium
CAGAATACATCGACCAGGCCCACCGGAACGGGACCACGGGCCGAACGCGGGCCAGACTGAAATTTGGGCAGAGTGCGATGACCTTTGTATCCACCTGCACCCATCGTGCCACAAGGGCATCAGGCGTGGGTGGCAGTTTGTCGCAAACGGATTTATTGTCCACCCAGACACACAATCTGCCGAATTCGAAATATGCACACCCGGATTCCGTGGCAAATAAACATGCACGAGAACGGGCCGCAGTGACTGAACGGCTTTGTGAAGATTTCAGGAAATTCACAAAAAAAACAGTTACACCCCGCTAATTCTCCGGGTTTGTAGATCGTGTACTCAGGAGAGACAAAACTGTGCACTCCTGACCGCCGCGAATTTCGATCGCAGATTTTACAAACAGCGGTAAGCAACGCTGAAACAAGACTTTGCAACCAGCCCGGCGAAATCAACGACCATCGGCACGAGAGCTGCACACAAGATGTGCTGATCCAGAATCTGTTTTTCTGGCCGTTTCTTTTGAACTTTTTGACTGCGAATTTCGTATACCCTGTAAACCCATGGCCGCATCCTGAACCCGAACGCTGCACGGTGTGTCTACCGCGTGTCCGCTCGCATCAGGGTCGGATCCAGTCGTCATGTTTTTGGAGAGTCTGATTATGCCCGTCCACCACGATATCCTGCGAGTTTATGAAACCGGCCCCCTGACCGTCGTCGGTTTTGGAGAAGAACTCGCCCCCGACGAACTCAACCTCGCAGAATGCCGGGAAGAGATCCTCGATCTGCTCAAGCTGCACAACTGCCAGAAGATCGCGTTTGACCTGACTGGCGTCCGCTACATTCCGAGCGGTATGCTGGGCCTCTTGGCGTCCTTGCGGAAGCTGAACATTGAAGTGCACTTGTACAACCCGTCGACGGATGTGCGTGAAGTGCTGGAAGTCACGCATCTGGACAGGTTATTCAAAATCCACGATCTGGTCTTCTAAACACGCGGCTGCCGGCATCGCTCGGAGCTGCCCGAGGCTTGGCGAATGCTGGAACTTGAAACTCCCCGCGGGGTCGGTCTCGACCCCGCGCGCTGGGACCGTGTGCTGCAGTTATTGCATTCGTGGTGTGAGACGGGGGCCCTGCCAGCCGCCGGGATCTGCGTCACGCGGGGCGGTAAAACGACCGGCGCCCACCTGTTTGGCCAGCACTCCTTAGCCCCCACAGCACACCCCATCGCCGATGATGCGATCTTCCTGATCGCATCCATCACAAAACCGATCGTGGCGTGTGGCATTTTGCTGCTGGTCGAACGCGGACTTCTGGCCCTGGACGACCGCGTGGAAGAATATGTGCCCCTCTTCCGGCGCAAAGGAAATCATGGAGTCACGCTGCGCCATCTGTTGACCCACACCTCGGGTCTGCCCGACATGCTCGCCAATAACCTGGAACTGCGGGCGGCACAGGCCCCGTTGTCGGCCTTCGTCGAAGGAGCCTGTCAGTGTCCGCTGGATTTTGTGCCAGGCACAGGCGTGCAATACCAGAGTATGGGCTTCGCACTGCTTGGCGAGATCATTCAACGGGTGACGGGGCAAACCTGTGGCCAATTTCTGGACCTGGAGTTCTTCCAACCCCTGGGAATGCAGGACACGGCGCTGGGAGCACCCGATGCGTGGTTCACCGGAGCAGAACCGAAAATCCGCCGGGTCACCGAAGTGCGGATTCCAGAACAGTCTGAAATGGCGGCCGACAGTGCCCGCGACTGGAACTGGAACAGTCGCTATTGGCGACAACTGGGAGTTCCGTGGGGTGGCCTGCTGACCACGCCGCTCGATCTGGCACGGTTCGGCCAGATGCTGCTCTCAGGAGGACAGGCAGGGGGCCGGCAGATTCTGAGCCGGGCGTCGATTCAAGCGTCCACCCGCAATCAACTGGACGCCATGCGGGAAGTTCCCGCTGACGATCGTCGCACCAAGCCCTGGGGCCTGGGGTGGCGTCTCAATTGGCCCGCACACTCGGCGAACTTCGGAGACCTGTTAGGTCCGCGGACCTACGGCCATTGGGGCGCGACGGGAACGCTGATGTGGATTGACCCCGACCGCGAGACGTGTGCCGTCTTGCTGACCACCCAGCCCCAGGAGCCGGCGGGAAGCTACCTGGCCCGCGCTTCGAACGCCATGGCCGCCGCGTTGCTGTAAAGCACGCGGCACCCAAAGCGCGCTCGCGGTGAAGCCCCGCCGGGCATCACGCAACCAGGATTGAGCGATCTGTCACAGATTGCTCTGGATCACGCATCGCCATGGCAAATCGCGATGGTGTTTTTAACGGGCGAGTCAGTCGGTCAAGGTTTCAAGACATTCGCCAGGAATTCCTGGAGCGCCTTGGTGCCGGGGTCGTCGGGCAGCCCCAGGTCGGCGTTGATCTTGTTGTGGGTCGTCTCGCGACCGCCGAATAACGTGACGGGAATACCGGCGTCTTTCAGGGCCCCGCCCAGGCGCTGCGCCTGGGCAGTCGTGTCGGGATGCTCGGCCACGTGGATAATCAGAAACGGAGGAATGTCGCGGCCCCGGGCCACATGAGTCACGGCGGAAAAGTCGCGGTGCTTCTCGGGAGTCACGCCAAACTTCTCGCGATGCCCGACTTTGGCCTGTGGTAGACCATGCACACGCCGCCGCGTCTCGGCGGTTTCAATGATCGCGGGGACATCATAGGTGTCACCATCGACCGGCACGCAGCCTTTGATGATCGTGAGGGGCAACCCCTCGGCCTGCAGGTAGCGACCGTCGATGCTGACCAGCGCCGCCAGTTGGGCTCCCGCCGAGTGCCCCATGACCAGCAGTCGCTGAGGGTCTCCGCCCGACTCGGCGATGTGGTCAAACACCCAGTGAATAGCCAAGGCGACATCCCGAATGATGGTGCCCATGTCGACATCTGGCAGGAGTCGATAATTCGTGGAAACGAATACAAAGCCATGATCGGTGAAAAACTGCGGCTTGACCTGCACGCTCGATTTATCGCCGGCCTGCCAGCCTCCTCCATGAATCCAAAACACCACCGGCAATTTATTGGCCCCGGCGGGTGCGTAGATATCGAGTTTCTGTCGAACGTGGCCATTCGGGGCATAAGGCACATCGAGCCGAGTTTCCTGGGCCTGCCCGGTGGCTGTCCACCCCACCAGAACCAACGCCAACCACCATTTGTAATTCATGCTGCGCTCCCTGTGGCTTGCGAACCGTGGGAACTCGTCTTCCGCGAAAGACAGGCGACGTCCCACCTGTGTGGATTATGTCGCCCCGCTGTGGCACGGGAAAGGGCGCACCGCGACGAGCGCACGCCAAGGCCAACAGAAATTCGGCCCGTCGACGCGTACCAGGACGAATCGCCAACAGAACCCAGATCGCGCGGGCTCTACTACCGGCCCCGTGGGGCTATGCATGTGGCATTGGGGGGCCGCCACACGGTCGCTTAAGACGGCCGGAACATCCACGAACAATGGCAGTAAGCCGCGGCGCATGCCCGACAGGCGTGCGCCGACCAACTGTGATTAACGGGCGATTGCCCCGAGGTGCTGCGGGCGATTAACCGTCCAGATTCTTGAGACGACCGGTGCTGTCACCCAGAGACTCGCACTTCACATGCATCCGATCGAGCATGGCGAGGAACAGGTTGTTCAAGGGAGTGCCATTCGGGTAAACGATATGTCGCCCCGGCTTGACGCTGCCAGCGCCACGGCCAGCCAGCAGAATGGGCAGGTCGTCATGGTTATGGCGGTTGCCGTCACCAATGCCGCTGCCATAAACCACCATACAATTATCCAGCAGAGTGCCGGCCCCTTCTTTAATCCCCTTGAGGCGTTCCAGCAGGTGGGCAAACTGGGTGACATGGAAATGATTGATCTTCATCAGCTTTTCGTGCTTCTTGGGATCATCGCCATGGTGTGACAGTTCGTGGTGTCCTTCGGGAACTTCCAGGAAGGGATAGCTGCGATTGCTGCCTTCGTTGGCCAGCACGAGAGTGGAAACACGGGTTACGTCTCCCTGGAAGGCCAGGACCATCAGGTCTTCCATCAGCCGAATGTGCTGAGCGTAATCGCCGGGCACACCGGCCGGGCGGGGGAAACCGGCGACCGATTCACTCTCGGCAGCCGAGTTTGATTTCGAGATGCGGACTTCGAGTTCGCGAACGGCGTTCAGGTACTCATCGAATTTCCGCTGGTCGGAAATTCCCAGACGACCGCGCAGCGACTGCGCGTCATCGCGGACGAAATCGAGAATACTCTTATTATAGCGCTGCCGTTTGGCACGGGCTTCGGCCGATTCGCCGGGACGACCGTTGGTGAACAGTCGCTCGAAAACGACTCGCGGATTGACCTCTTTGGCCATCGGCGTCGATTCGCTTTTCCACGAGATATTCGACGAATAGGCACAACTGTAACCCGAGTCGCAGTTGCCCGACAACTGCCCGGCTTCGCAGCCCAGTTCGAGCGAGGGGAAGCGGGTGTAGCGGCCGACTTCGGTTGCCGCCACCTGATCGACAGACACACCGATCCGAATGTCGGCGCCAAACGTCTTGCGTGCCTGCCGACCGGTCAGGAACGAAGCCAGTGCCCGGGCATGATCACCGCCGCCATCGCCGTTGGCGAAAGCCTTCTGCTGGGTCAACCCGGTCAGGACGTTGAAATCGCCTTTGAAGGGAGCCAGAGGAGCGAGGGTTGCCGGCAGTTCAAAGTTCTCGCCCTCGGCTTTCGGGGTCCAGGCCTGCATGTGTACCCCGTTGGGAACATACAGAACTGCCATCCGCAGCGGCGCGGCGGCAGCACCTGACTCGGCCGCGGCCAGGGGTTGCCACATGCTGTCGAACAACGGCAGGGCGATTGCCGCCCCCACGCCTCGAAGTGCAGTCCGTCGCGAAATGTTCCCGGCAAAGCTCATGGTTCGTCTCCCCGTTTTCCGCGCCGCTTCTGGAAGGCGTCACTGTTGACGATTTCCAGGACGAGCGCCGAAAACTTGTCGTGGTTACCAGCCGTGTTGCGTACGACCGTATCGACCGTACATTTATCATAGTACTCTAATCCGCGTCCGAGCGCGTAGACCAACAGTTTCTCGGCCAGACAGCGACGAAAATCGGCGTCACGAGCCTTCAGAATCGTTTTTAACTCGGCGGGCCCCTTAAACGAGGCACCACCGGGCAAAGTTCCCGAAGCGTCCACCTCGGCGTCACCGTCTTTTTCGCGCCAGACACCCACGGGATTGAAGTTCTCGAGCCCGAATCCCAGCGCATCCATCTGCTCGTGGCACACGGAACAGGCCGGATTCGCCCGATGCTGCTCCATCCGCTGGCGCAAGGTCCCTTCGAGTTTCTCACCCGCGCGGGCTTCCTTGAGTTCCGGTGCATTACCCGGCGGCGGCGGCGGCGGAGCATTCAGCAGGTTTTCCAGAATCCACTTGCCGCGTTTCACCGGAGAAGTCCGGGTGGGATTCGACGTCACAGTCAGAATACTCGCCTGCCCCAACAGCCCTCCCCGTTGTGGATTCGACAGCGCCACCCGTTGGAATTGATCCCCCTCGACCCCCGAAATACCGTAATGCTTCGCCAATCGTTCGTTCAAGAAAGTGAAGTCTGCGTCGAGCAGTTCAAAGATGCTGCGATCTTCGCGCACGATCGTTTCAAAGAACATGCGGGTTTCCGTTTCCATCGCGGCGCGGAGCCCTTCGTTGAAATCGGGAAACTGCTTGAGATCGGGACTGGAGAGACGCAGGTTTCGCAACTGCAGCCATTGCATGGCAAAGTTGTCGACCAGCGCAACCGATTTCGGATCCTTCAACATCCGCCGGACCTGGGCAGCCAGATTTCCCTCTTTACGCAACGCGCCGTCATGCGCCAACCGCAACAGTTCGTCGTCGGGCATGGTGCTCCACAAGAAGTACGACAACCGCGTGGCCAATTCGTAGTCGTTCAGCGTGTGGACAGCCTGGGGGTTGAGCGGTTCGGCATCGACTTCAATCCGAAACAGAAAGTGGGGTGAGACAAGGGCCGCGGCGACCGCTACTTGAATCCCACGCTCGAAGCTGTCGCCGGACGTTGTGGCTTCCACCACCAGGCGTGTCAGCCGTTCAATTTCATCATCGGTCGCGGGTCGACGGAAGGCGCGTGTCACGAACGGTTTCAAAATCGTGCGGGCACAGGCCGCCGGGTCGGCTCCAGCGGCCGGTCGGCAAGTCATCAGTCGCGTATGCGACGTCGGCAGCGGATCGGGCAGCACCCCCAACGGTCCCTGAATTTCCATCTGCACGATGTGCAGATTACGGTCGCCGCGCAACTTGGGGTCGGGATCGTCGGGCTTATAATAGTCGTTGAGGAATCTCGCCGTGAACTTGTGCTTCCCCGCCGGAACTGCCAGTCGCACTTCGTACGCCTCGGGCTGACTGGAAACGGCCGCGACCTCGATCGTTTTGATTTCCGTGCCGTCGAGTTTCAACAGCATTTTCGCCAGTTCGGGACCGGCCTGATCGGCGAAACACTTGACGCGCAGGAAGTAATCGCCCGCCCTGGCGAAGTCCATTTCGAGGTCGGCATCGCCTACAGAGGCGAGCGTTTTGCCAGGACCAGTTTTCACCGGCGCGCGGTCGGCATCGGGGGTCACAATCGCCGCTTCCGCAACCCGTTCGGCCGCGGCCAGATATCGCTCAAACAGCACGGGAGGCATCGACAGCACATCCCCGATGTGATCGAACCCGTATCCGACATCGTCCGAGGGAAACTCATCCGCCGGCTTGAGATCGACACCCAGCAGATCGCGCACCGTGTTGTTGTACTCGGCTTTATTCAAACGACGGATCGTGACACGGCCAGGATCGACCTTGGAACAGTCAATTTTCAGCACGCGCGACTCGATCCAGCGAATCAGCACAGCCCGCTCGTCATCCGTCGGTTCCGGCTTTCCGACAGGGGGCATCGATTCCTGTTCAAGTTGTTTGGCGACCTTTTCCCAGTCGCGACGCCGGGCCACTGCCGAACTTTCGTCTTTGAATCCGTCGAATGCCAAGCCCCCTTTGGCTTTATCTCCCTGATGACATTCGGCACAGTATTTGGCCAATAACGGCTGAATGTCCTTGGCAAACGTGGGAACGGGGGCATCCGCCGGCACGGGCTTCAAGGCAGGCTGC
>JAFEBR010000597.1 GCA_018242565.1 Planctomycetota bacterium
CAGGATTTGGGCGTCGTGAGTCGCTGGGAGTCATGTTGGCAGTTTCTTGGGTTCCACCACAAAAGTCCCAGCGGTCCGGCAGGAATCCGTTGCCAAGGCCAGGCGCAACCCCGCCAGTTTCTCTTTGCGCCTTAGCGGCTTTGCGTGAGCCTACTTTTTTCTGGAGAATCGTGGTGATCGAAAATCAACTGGCGAAGACCGTCACCGACACCGCATATAAAATCCACACACAAATCGGTCCTGGCCCTCTGGTATCGGCTGATCACCGCATCCTCCCTCGTTTTTACCGTCAATGCAAGGTGCAGGAACACCAGAAAGTAAAGGTCGATCAACCCGCGAGCACTCCACATCGATTTCGACACGAAGTCGCACAGCCAGAGTGTATCGGCGTGGATCATGAACCTGGGAACACAGCACTTGTCGACGACACGGTTGCAAAACGTCGCCTGTTTTTTCCTTTCGAATAGTACGGGTTTCTGCACTGACTTGCTCGCAGCGCAATGGCTGTGTTGGCTTTCTGTGGCCGAACTGATGATTGGAGGCCGTAATGGCTCGATTGCCGCGTGGCGAAGTGTTCTCCCCCAGCGAAATCGCCATCGTCCATGTCATGAATCGCGTCGTCCGGCGGTGCTTTTTTTTCGGAGACGACCGCTGCGGCGTAGTCGCAGAGAGCAGGAGAGCGTAGAGCAGTAGAAAGTGGAACAGCGCTGACTCACTCTGTGCCCGTTTCGCAAAACGCCCGAGGGCCAGGCGGCCGAGCCAACCGCAGAGGAATTGAATACGATTCGCGTGGATGTATCCCGGTTGAAAACCATTCGCTTGCGGTTGAGCGATATCTTTTGGTGGATGCGAATTTTGTGTCAGCAGATTGCCCGACGGGCCAACGAGGAAGATCAACTGTTAGGCAAGTTCTTTCAGGCGCGCTTTAAGGCCGTGCGACTGCTTGACGGGCAAGCGCTCCTGGCCTGCGCTTCGTCCCGGCGCGCCGGGATCGACCTGAATCCGATTCGAGCCGCGCTGGCGGAAACGCTGAAGTCGAGCGGGTTTAACTCGGTACAACACCGGATTCAGGCACTGCAACAGTCGCCAGGTCGCACCCCGGCCGATTCATCTCCGCCACAGGTCGCCGAGTGCCAGGCGGACGCGCCTGCGGGTGGCCAAAAAAGCTTTACCATCGTCTGGGGCGCGAGTCACTCCCGATCAATTTCTCGCGCTGGTGGCGTTGGATCAGCGCCCAGACGCCGAACTGGGACCGGTCCTGAACAAGGCCGGCACCCGGTGCAGCGACAAGGGTTTTCTGCCGATGTCGCTGGGGGATTATTTGCAGTTATTGGATTGGACCGGCCGCCAACTGGCGCAGGGGAAGAAAGGTCGGATTCCAGGCACTGTCGGGCCGATTCTCGAACGGTTGCAACTCGATCAACAAGGCTGGTGTGATCTGGTGGCCCACTTTGGCCGACGGTTTTTCGTTGTCGCCGGCGAGCCGACGACGATCGACGGCACCACTAGCCGGGTCAATCAGCACCGCTACAACGTCCCGTCGGCTACCCGCCAGTTCTATCGAGAGGTCGAATCGCGTAAGGCACCCACCGCGTGGCTGAGTCCATTGGAACTGACTGCAGCCGAAGCGAACGATCTGGTTCCCACTGTCCGGGCTTCCCACCGCGGTTGCTTACCGATGGCGTTCGCCGAGTACTTGCAACTGCTCGATTGGACCGGCCGGCAGTATCGAACCGACAAGCGCGGCGTCATCCCGTCGCAACTGGCACCGATTTTCGAACGGTTATCCCTCGGCGGAGAGGACTGGTTCAAGCTGATACACGATTTTCGGCGCACATTCCGCCGTGCCGCGGGGAAACCCGAGTCGCTGACGAAGGAAGCCCAGAAGCCAGGCGGCCGCATGCCTGGACTCAACCACAGCTGAGACATCTTCAATCCCGAATCCGCCCGCGCCGGCCTAAGTGTCCGGTCTGAGTCGCCGTTGGGCGTGCCACAGCGGGCACAAGCCACAACCGCGGTCGGAATCGACCAATCCTGTCTCAAGCCGGTCACC
>JAFEBR010000598.1 GCA_018242565.1 Planctomycetota bacterium
CAACCATGGGTTGGCACCCCCGTGCTATTGGGCCCGATGATCGCGGCGTCGGGCCGCCCCGACATGGTCGGTCCATCAAGTGCGTGCGGGCGACAGAGGCGGCGCGATGTATAGTTCGACTGTCCGTGAGGTGTGTACGTATACCTTCAGCCTTACTGACTCCACGGTTTCATCGGGATCAATGAAAACGAAGGCATAGTGGACGTTGCCAATCGTGAGCGATTCAACGGCGTGGGCTAATTCACGTCCCTGCTGATCGTGGACTCGGAACAGTTCGCGATGGTTTGGCGGGACATGTTCCATTTTCACCAGGAGATGGACACAATCGCCTGTGGTCTGCACGCTGTGCGTCGTCGTTCCATTGCCGTACGACGAGCTGGAATGGCCTACACTGAAGGTTTTGTTCCCGACTGAGCGAGAGCCAGAGGATCGCTGGATCGCGCTCGCGGAAGAAGTACTCAGGTCGTGGTAGGTTGTCGCGCCGCGGCCGATTTCCTGGAGTGTCAGAGTGACCCCGGAAATTTCAGCCGTCGCTGAAGAGTCGGGCGCAGGGACGGGTTGCAGCCCATTCTCCGCCGGCAGTGCAACCGTGGGGGACTCCCATTGTTCAGCGGGGCTGAACGCCGCCGGATCGTCACGGGCGAGTTGGAGTTCAAGCTTCCAGGCCGTTTCGTGTGTACTCAAACTGCAATTCCACAGGGAGCTCTTATTGCCCAGAGCATCGGTGAGTTCTGTGACATCGGGTTTCCAGGCGGGGCCCGGCTGGCCATGGTGTAAGACGCTGAATACTGGGGCAATGCGCCAACGCGGCCGGGGGTTTTTCATCAGGGACACCAACTGCCCGGCCGGGGCCTGCTCTTCGATCTCGACCGCCGTGAAAGTGACCTGGAGATCTGCGTCGGTCTTGGTGACGGGCAGCGAATCGGGCTGCCACTGGGGCGTCGCGGTGGTGTCGGGGAAGGGGACTTCGAACTCGGCAATTTGTTGGCTTTGGCGGTCGTAAACTCGCAGTTTTCTGTTTCCGGCGGGTTGACGCAGCGCGGGAAACTGGCTGGTGGCGAGCAAAATATCGTCCGGAGCGCGCGTCAACGGCGCCCAGGGGCGAGCTGCGCCATACGATGCCGTCCCTCCCTTGGCTTTGAGCAGGTGTGAGGTTTCCTGGCTGTCGAGGATCTCTTCTCCGTATGGATCGACCAGGATTGAAGCCAGCCACCAGTCGAAATCCAGGGTTTGGGGCAACGAGGCGTGCCAGTGGCTGTACCAGAGGACGACCGCATGATCGAGCGTGCCGGCGAAGCATTGTCGGGGCGTGTGGCTGGTGCGTCCGAGATGCATCGCGTGGAAGAAACTGGCCGACTCGCCGATTTTCAATTGATGCGGACCGGCCGACGTGATTTGCTCGAGAACGAGTATCGTACCGTCGGGCAGAGCCTGTTGACCCAGTGGTGTGCCAACGAGATGTTGCTGCGGTTGCGTCTTGAGTTTCCAGGTGACCGCCACGCCGCCCACGACGGCGCATGCGAGCAGCATCGCGGCGGCCACCCAGGCCGAGTTTCCGCGCTGGCGCGCAGAGCGGGATCGGGGGACCGGCAGGTCGTCTGTCCGGCTTGCAGGCTCATCGGAAGGCATGTATGACATCGAATCGTTAATCGCGGGAAACGAGAATCGGGAGCCAGATTTGATCTGGAGCACAGGTTGAGGTCGGCCACCTCAGATTGTCGCGACCATACCGCAGTGTTGTCCGGAAAGATAGTGATTTTCGCGTGCCGCCGGTTGCCACCCAGGCGAGAGTTGGGTGAAGTGCAGGTTCCGGCGGACGGAAAAATCACACGGATTCAGGCATTTCGGCCAAGCGTTAAGCCACAACACGTTCCGACCGAGGCCCGGTCAGAGATCACGGTGATGGAAGCAGTTCACTGCAATCCAGCCGCATGGTGGTCTGGCCGTGGGGTTCATGACCAACGGGCCGAAAGCCGTGCGATTTGTAGAATTGCAGTAGATCGTTGCGTTCGCGACGGTGCCCCGTGTCGCGATGAATGAAGCCGGTCCCCTTGGTGCGATCGAGGTCGATGATCACACGCAGGACGCCTGCGGGGCCCAGCGGGCGGGGACGTGTGAGCAGGGGGAATTCGGATGCCAGGCGTAGTCGGAATTCCCGTAAAAACGCACCGCCCAAGCCCGCTCCCCACAGGCCGGGTACGATCAGGAAATCGGCGTCATGCCATTCAATCCGGGGTTGTCCACCGTCGGCGCCCACGTACGTAAATTGCACCAGGCCCACATCGGCCTGTACCTGCGTTGTCCCCTGCTGCAGTTTCAGGACAAAGAGGGCCCGGTGTGTCGCCTGCGTTTCGCGGCCCGTCAGGCTCGAACGTTTGAGGACCTCGTGCAGCCGGCGATCAAACTCCGCGGGACGCTGATCCGGCCGGAATTCCACCACGATGGTCGCGGCGCCGGTGCGATTCGATTTCGTGTCGGCGAGGTCGAATCGCTCTTCGGCGAATTTGCGGAGTTGCGGCGAATACAGGGGGCTGAGGATGGGCCACCACGCGCGAAAGGTGTCGGCGTGTGCCCAGCGGTGAAAGACGTTGACCCAGCCCAGCAACAACGGGTTATTGAAGTTCTTGCGGAAGTCGACACTGAGGACAATGTCTTCCATGATCTGAATCATTTCGAGCAGCAGGTGCAACTCGGCGAGGGTGTCTTCCTCGCGCTGGAGCGGGCCCCGGTTCGTGCGGGGTGTCAAGTTGGTTGAGAGTTCGGGGAACAGTTCGGCCATAAACCGCACGGGGGCGATGTCGGCGAGGCGGTGTTCAAATTCGATGAAGCGGCCATTCAGGGCCGCTAATTTGTCGTCGAGATGTGCCGGAGTTGGGTACCAGCGTTCGCGAACTTTGGCGAATACCTCATATTTCTCGGGTGCCCGCCCTCCGTCGAGCATGCTGAAGGCTTCGAAGGCGGCATGCGACCCGAGTCGGCGATACGATTCCCACTGTGCTTCATCGTAAAACTGATCGCCCGTGGTCTCGTGGGGAAAAGTCGGGTTCAGCGTGCGATAGTTGGTGATATCACAGGGTTCGTCGCCCGTCAGGGTGGGCTTGAAATAGACCAGTACCCCCACATCGCGGTCGCCCCCGTTCGGGTCAAAGCGAATCGTCCCCACGACCAGATGTTGCCGGGAACGCCCCTGGGGATCTGGCCGGAGTGGATCGAGATCGATTTCGATGTCCACGCCGAAGTCTTCACGAATCCTGCGGACGGCATTACCGAAGTCTTCGAAGCGAACCTGTGGGTCTTCGCCGCAGTCTGACACGATAATGTATCGACAGTGTCGCCGGATCAGTTCGTACAAGGCGAGGTTTTCGAAATGTCCCCCGTCCGAGAGGTGGATGTGCCGGGCGATGGCTGGCTGTGGGGCTTCCGCCGACGGGGCGACATCGGCAGCGTCGGACATACCGAATAATTCTTCGTAGAACCGCAGGCCGGGAAACCAGGTGGGGGCGGTTTCGGGGTAATGGGGGTGTACGACCCAGATCCCCAGACGCAGGTTCAGGGCCGACAGCAGGAAGGAGACCGCGGGGCCCAGCACGATTGAGACCGAACCCATTTCGGAATTGAACGCTGCGGCTGAGGCGGTGAGCGCTGAACCCAACGTCAGTTCGGACTGTGCCGACCAATGGTCGCCGACCGCGACCCCCTGGCACGACAGCACGGCACTGCGACCGCCCCGACTGAGCATGCCCAATTGATCTCCCGAGAGATGGTTGGCGGTACAGCAAACCAGGTGCAGCGGCCGGCCCGTTGCATGCAGCTCATGCAGGTAGACATCGTCCCAGGCTCGCACGTCGGTCTCGCGGTTTTCTGAGGCCGTAAACGTGGCACGCGCGGCATTGAAGGTGCAGGGATTCGAGGCACCCAGAAAGGCCCGTGTGATGCGGTTGCGATAAAAGACGTGCAGGCCGAATTCCGAGGGAATCAATTGCAGGCCGACGATGGCGATGCCGATGAGTGCGCCCCAGGCAGCCTGCCAGCGCAACGGCCAGGGGCCCAGGACCTGGACCGACAGGCTCACGGCAACGATGTAGACTAAGCCCACTGTGGCATAGGCCAGGAGTTGGACCAGCAGCACCCGGACGAATTTGGGCAGTCGCCCGCCAGAGTCGCCGATGCGCGAGGCGTTTGTCAGCCAGTTGCGAATCCAGGCAAACAGTCCGGCGCCTCCGGCGGCGCCGCCCGTGGCCACGGCCGTCAATTCGAGTTTCTTGAGGTAAATCCCCGCTTCCCACAGACCTCCGGCGATCGTCCAGATCGTTGCCAGGGCCAGGATGCGGGCCAGCACACGGTCGACGGGAGGGATCGCGGTACGGGTGCTGTCCACATCGAGCACGGATGCCAGAAGGATGCGAAAGACGCTTAAGATGGCGCCGGCGATCAGCCAGATCAGGGGGATGTCAAACAGACGCGGCGAAATATGGGTCGCACTGATCGGGGTCGTGACTCCCAGGCGGTCCATCCACCCCATCCAGTCGGCCGTTGCCGGTCCCGAGGTGCCACCGAGGCGATAGACCTGGTTCCAGAAACTGAACGGTCCCGAGGTGAGGGCGTACAACAGGCCCCAGGTCACTGCCACGACGAGCAGTCCCCCCAAGAGGGCTGTGGACCAGTACATGCGGGTGGTGTCAGGCAGGTCTGTGGTGCCCGTGTCGATACGGGAAACAGGAGTACGTGAACCCGGGTGTCGCC
>JAFEBR010000059.1 GCA_018242565.1 Planctomycetota bacterium
AAAAACGGAAGAAAAGACCGAGGGCGATGCCGACAAACCGGCTGAAGGAAACAAGCCCGAAGAAAAGCCCGAAGAAGAAGGCAAACCGGAAGAGAAAAAGCCCGAGCCGGAAGCCGCGAAACCGGAAGGCGACAAGCCCGAAGCCGATAAACCCGCGGAACCCAAGCCCGAGTAACCTGTGTTTGATCTGATTCTCCGAGGCGGTACAGTCATCGACGGCGTCCGACATCCCCGACAGCGTGGGGATGTCGGAGTCCGTGGTGACCGCATCGTGGCCGTGGGCGACCTTTCGGCCCAGGCCGCACACACCATCATCAATGCCACCGGGAAAATCGTCGCCCCCGGGTTTATCGACCTGCATACGCATTCGGATGGCTGGCTGCTGAAAACGCCCCATCTGACCCCCAAGACCACGCAGGGCTTCACCACGGAGGTCTTGATGCCCGACGGCATCTCGTATGCCCCGGTGAAGAGACACAACGCGGTCGACTGGATTTACTATCTGCGCTCACTCGATGCACTGCGCGTCGATGAATACCGCGATTGGGAATCGCTCGCCGACTACATGGCACTGCTCGACCAGGGCAATGTGCAGAACTCGGCATTTCAGATTCCTTACGCCAATGTGCGGGTGAACGCCTGCGGATGGGGTCGGCAGCGTCCGGACGACTACCAGATGCGGGAAATCCTGGAAGCCATTCGCCAGGGAATGGAAGAAGGAGCGGTCGGCCTCTCGACCGGACTCGATTACATTTCGCAGTGCTTTGCGACAACCGAAGAACTGGTTGAAGCCTGCACGGCGATGGCCCCCTATCGTGGACTTTACGTAACCCACATCCGCTACAAGAAGGGGTTATTACCTGCCCTGAAAGAAGCGGTTGATATCGGTCGTCGGGCGGGAGTCCCGGTCCACATTTCTCACCTGAAGGCACCCGATCCCGCCGAGGCAGAACAAGTCCTCGAGTACATCGACAAAGTCGCCCGACACGAGGTCGAATTCTCATTCGACGTTTATCCGTACCAGCCGGGTTCAACGATGTTGAATTTCCTGCTGCCCAACGAAGTCTGGGAAGATGGACCTCTGGGCGTCCTGCCCAAACTGC
This sequence comes from Planctomycetota bacterium, assembly GCA_018242565.1. GTDB lineage: Bacteria > Planctomycetota > Planctomycetia > Planctomycetales > Planctomycetaceae > JACQFH01. The sequence goes on from JAFEBR010000059.1 coordinate 1,104, forward strand.
AGGATCCCGTGATCCGCGCCCGATTCGCAGCAGGCCTGGCAGCCTACGATCTTGATCTCGATAAGATCCACATCGCCTGGACCCTCAGCAAGGAAAATGCCCGTCACCAGGGAAAACTGTTGAGCGACTACGTCGCTGAGATGCAGTTGCCGGCCGAAGATGCCTTGTGCAATTTTCTGATCGAAGAACGCCTGGCAGTGCTGCTCGTCTTCAACCAGGGAGATGATCGGCTGGTGCATCCGTTTCTGTCCCACGATCTTTACCTGATGGGGACAGACGGCATTTACTTTGAAGAGGGGGTGATTCATCCCCGCATGTACGGTTCCGCGGCCCGACTGCTGGGGCCCTGTGTCCGTGATGAGAAGCTCTTTTCACTGGAAGACGCGGTCTACAAGCTGGCAGGCGGCCCGGCCGCCCGGTTCGGATTGCAGGACCGTGGCGTCATCCGCGAAGGAGTCCATGCCGATCTGGTGGTGTTCGACGCTGACACGGTGGTCGATCGCGCAACGTATGCTGACCCTCATCAATACTCGGCAGGAATCGAACACGTGGTCGTTAACGGAGTCGCGGTGATCTGCGATTCCCAACCGGTCGCAACCCTCACCGCGCCGTATCCCGGACGGGCCTTGCGTTACCAGCCGTGATTCAACGTTGCCAGTGCGGCCACATCGCCGCCTGTCCGGGAAGCAAGCGGGTTACCTGTGTCTGCCGCTGATCGGCCAAGTCCAGGACGAACAACTGCCTGACGCCGTCACGTCGTGACCCGAAGAGCAAACGTCGACCGTCCCGGGCCGGTGTCGGGTGATAATGCCACGTCCCAGGGAGCGACCGCGTCAGTTGCCGCGCCTCGCCCGCGAGTGGCACCTGAAACAGTTCCACCGACTCGCCAACTTTTGCGGTGTAAAAGACAGACGCCCCGTCCGCCGACCAGACCGGAATGTCGCTGCTGCCGCCGTGGTAATCGAAGACATCCAGAAACTCCACGACACCCCGGTAGCCGGCACGATCAGCCAGCTTCTTGAGACCAGTCCCATCCGCGCGCACAATATAGGGGTGGCAGTTGTAGTGTTCGCCTGAGACAAACAGAACCCACTGCCCATCAGGAGACCACGACGGGCCGAAGTTGAATGGGTGCCCGGTCGGAATCGCCACGGCGTTCGCGCCGTCGGCATCCGCCAGGTAGATCTGATAACTTTTGTGGTAGGCAATCCGCCGACCGTCACGCGAACTGCTGAAACCATAGGCGAATTCACGCGATCCCTGCGTCAGATCGACTTTGTTCCGACCATCCCGATCCATCCGAAACGGATGCGAATTGCCGTCGATCAACGCGGTGAATCCGAGCTTCGTCGGATCGCCGGGCCAGAAAAACAGGCCCCCATTGTAAAAGCTGACGCGTTCCACGGCCGTTACGTTGGTGGCCCGACGGGAAGCAAGATCGATCAGAAATGAATCCACCAGCCAGCCGCCAGCGATATGGCGAAACGTGCGATGCTCTTCTTCCCGGGCCGCATTTTCCGGACTTTCCCAGCCCCGGCTGACGATTGCAGTCTGGCCATCCGGAGACCATCCGACAAACTGGGTACTGGCATCGGGTTCGTCGGCAAGTTCCTCGGCCAACCGGCGCTGCCCAGTGCCATCAGCCCGCACGATTGTAGCCCGCATGGTCCGCGTATTGGCATGCCGCCCGCCCGGCAAATTGGTGCGCAACTCGCTGTAACCGATCCAGGGCAATTCGGCTGCGGAGGCAGGTTCCTCGGCCGGGAGCGCCTGGGGCCACGCCAGCACCAGTCCCAACGCGAGGCCGGGAAGTGCGTGACACATCCGAATCTGCGACACAGAACAGACAAGTGACCGGAGACGAGGCCATGGGGACGCAAAGGCTGATATCATGAATTGTCCTTTACCGGGAGACATCGACAACATGACGACTGTAGCGGACCACACTCGCGCCGACGACCCTTTCCAACTCGAACGATTCGTCGCGGCCCAGAACACGAATTACGACGAGGCACTGGCGGAATTACAACAGGGGCGCAAGCGAACTCATTGGATGTGGTACATCTTTCCTCAATTTGACGGTTTGGGACACAGTTCCACAGCACGGTACTATGCCATCAAATCACTGGCCGAGGCCCGGGCCTACCTTGCCCATCCAATTCTCGGCCCGCGCCTTTTGGAATGCGCTTCGGCCGTGCTGCAGGTTTCCGGGCGCACGGCGAGCGAGATATTCGGATTCCCGGACGATCTGAAACTGCACTCGTCGGCCACGTTATTCGCCGCCGTGTCACCGGCCGATTCGGTTTTCTCGCGACTCCTGCAGAAGTACTTCAAGGGCTCGCGGGATGAAAAGACGTCGCAACTCATCGGCTGAGGGGGAACGCCTGCTCCCAACCAGATGTGTTCGAGATTACGGCTGAGCCACTTTGTCGGGTGCGGGCGATTTCTCGACAAATTCGAGGGATCGCTCGATCAGGATTTCGCCGGTCATTTCCCCCAGTGAAGTTCGTGACACGTAGGCGTAACGCGGAAAACTGTTGAAATCCACCTTGGTGAGAATGTAGCCGAAGGCGTCATTGGTCAACCCGAACAACAATTGGTGTTGCCCGTGCATTTTGCGTTTCAGGTAGAACCCGATATTCGGCAGCGCCTCGCCGGGGATTGTCAGGATCTGGGCATTTCCCAGATTGACCAGGTTGATGCGGGTGGTGATGGTGCGGTCGGCATTCCGCGGATACTTCAAGGGAGACAACAGCACGACCTGCCACAGGACGTCGTTTTCGACGGGAAACTTCACATCGAGCGCACCGCAGAACAGGGTCGGATTGGCCTGCACTGGCACCCCGGCGACAATCCGCTGGGCTTCGTCTGCCATCAGATGGCCAATCCGCAGGCATTCGTCCCAGGTCCGATCGTCTTCCCAATAACCAGGCTGTGTTGCCTTCGGCCGCTTCAAGTCGCGGTTGTCGGCGGTGATCATGCCCCCTTGAGCGCCATTCATGAAAATCGCGGTTCCGCCCGCCTGGGTTTCCAGTCGGTCACACATGGGCCCCACCAGGTCGGGGCTGAGCACGCCGATCTTGTTCCCCAGGACTTCCGGATGGATGGCGTAATTCACAAGCGTCGAGATCGTTTTGCCGTTCAAGTCACTAGCCTGCAGGACGGACATCCGTCGGTCGAACAGGTCCGGTGCGTAATAGTTGTATGAGATCTTTCCCCGCGCCTCATCCGTCCCCACCTTGAGTCGGGCCGGTTGCAGATGATCGAGCGCGTCGTTGATGGCTTCGGCGGTTTTTTCGCAGACGAGATCCATGTAGGCCAGACTGCCCGTGTGCCCCCCCTTCCCGTCGGGAAAAGCATAACAATCGGGCGCACTGTGGGTATGGGTGGCACCGATCAGGATGTTTGCCGCCGGAATGCGCTTCACTTTCGCCCGGACACGGTCGCCCAGCACGGACGGAAACCCCAGCAGATCCAACCCGACAACCGCAACGGTGGTTTCACCATTGCGATACACGGCCACCCGGGCCGCGAGATCGCCTGCCTTTTCCCGGGCCTCAGCGGTCGGCCCCATGCCGCCCGACACCGGCAACAGCGGATCCGGAGTGATGATCCGTTTGGCAGCCCCGGCTTGAAACTCAGCGTGCACCGGGGGCGCGACTAGCAGTCCACAGACAACGAGAAGACAGCCAACCTTGTTTCGGAAAGACATGTAGACTCCACAAACAGCGAAAGAACCGCCAGTACTCATGCGAACAGTCACGGCACCTGGCACACCGTGCTGATCGAGTGTAACGAATGCAGGGAGAATTGTGTCGTTCCCAAGCAGGTGCCGCACAGAACGGCGAAACACTTCGCAAGCGTCATTCGTTCCAGACCATCACTTCCGTGACGCCACTGCGG
>JAFEBR010000005.1 GCA_018242565.1 Planctomycetota bacterium
CCCGCCACCGTGACTTGGACCCGGAGCAACCCCGAAACGTTCACCGTTCCCGCGAACACCTGGTCGCCGCAACTGACATCACGCGGGAGGGACTCGCCCGTCAGCGACGATTCGTCGATCGCTCCGCAGCCTTGCGTCACGACGCCATCGGCGACCAAAGTCGCGCCATGCTTCAATAACAAGACCTGTCCAACCTGGACCTGATGCGGCAGAACTTCGCGTTCTCCGTGCTCATCGATGATCGTGGCCGGGCGGGCTGTCAATTGCCGCAGTCCCTCGAGAGCTGAGCGAGTTCCCGGCATCCCTTTCATTTCCAACTCATGTGCCAGATCCATGAGCACCGGTACAAGCACTGCCGTGACATATTCCCCCGAGACGATGGCCCCCAGCACGGCGAGCGTCACCAACTGGTCGGTGAAACTCTCCGAAGAGCCATCCCCCACGTTTCGCAGCAGCGTCGTGAGGACCGGGATCGCGGCCAGGCAAGCGGCACACAGACGGATCAGACGTCCGGCCTCGGCATGTCCGGGAGCGGAGATCCGATCGAGGACGTAAGAAATCAACAGCAGCGAAACGGCGGTGGCGAGGACTCCGATTCGCACTCTTTGCCCGAATCGTTGCAACCCCGAGCGGTCGCTTAGGTCCTCGAGAACCGATATGGGAAGACCGGTTGCCTCTGGAGTCATCGCGATTTCTCCGGCTCAGGCAACGGCAGGCGGACGATGCCATTGGGGGCTGATTTGGGGACATACCAGACGCTCTTCGCTTGCCGAACCAGTTCGCGCCACGCTTCGTGCCGCAAGCGAGCCTGGGCCACATCGCCCAGCGCGCCTTCACGCGCCGCCAAGGCCGCTTCGTACAGTGCCAGATCGCGACTGGCGCTGGCCCCACGCGACGACTGTTTTCCACGGGCGTCGGCAATGAACTGCTGGGCCAGCGTCTCTGACGTGAGCATGCGTTCGGCGCGCTCCATCGACGCTTCTTCCCGCCAGGTATCCTGCTCAACGCGTGCTTCGTGCACGGAGAAGAACGCCTGTCGCGTCGGGGCCGGCGGTGCGACTTCACCGAACTCAATCACCGTCAATTCGATGCCGAGATCTGTCGTCGCCACTCTGTTGCGGGCTGCTACCAGTACGGCGTCCGACAGCGTTTCAGTGTCGCGATGCAGACGCAAGACGTCATCCACCGACCAGCCGTTCAGCGTGGTGGTCATCGCCGAGATCACGATCTTGCGCACGGCTGCACGCGGATCTTGCGAGGCCGTGGCATAAACATCCGGAGACGAAATCCGGTATCGGGCCACACCTTTCAATTGAATGACGTTTCGATCGCCCGTCAGGGCATACCGAATCGGTGCCGGCCCACCAGGTGCTGCGACCATTTGATCGGAATCGTTCGCTGCGGTCCCATCGGCGGCAATCGCCGATTCATCCCAAAACTCGTTGATCGGCACGACCTGTTCCTGTTTAATCGGCAACCGTACCACCTCGTCAATCGGCTCCGGCCAGGCGAACAGCAGTCCCGGCAGATTGACGGCAACGGCTCCATCGTGACGAATCCACTTGCCGAGGCGCCGGACGATGGCCACTTCCCCTGGTGCCACAATCGTGATCCCGGACCCCAGGAAAACTACCAGCAGCAGCACCGCTAAAGCAGCGTAGATGCGGCGCGCCGCCCCCAACCCGGCATCCAAAAGATGAGCCGTCGATCGCAGACTCTTCATGGTTGCCCTCGTTGGCTACTGCGGCCCAGGGCGGGGGGCGAGTCCTTTTGCGGTTGCTCTGGTAATGGCTCCGCCAGCCCTTCAAAAAAGAGCTGATCGGTCGAGAGGATCAGGGTCGACCGTTCTTTCAAGGCTCGTTTACTCGCTTGCAGCGAACTCCAAAAGCGAAAGAAGCTTGGATTGCGTTGATAAACTTCGGCCAGCCGCTCGGCGACGCGCCGTTCGGTCGCTGCGTTGATTTTCGCCGCTTCCTCTTTCCCCTCGCGCAAAATCTCCTGACTTTTCACATGCGCTTCGTCGCGGATCGCCTGGGCGACTTTCTGTCCTTCGGCCCGCAGCCGATTGGCCTCCCCTTGGCGCTCGACACGCATGCGCTCGAAGACCGCCGGCAAATTTTCTGTCGGAAAGGCGATTCGCTCGATCCCCACATGATCGACGATGATTCCCAGCTTGCTTAGTGCCCGCTCGGCAACCGCAGCAGTCATCGCCTTCTCAATACCCTCAAACTGGATGTCGCTGGAATTGATCGACACCAACGCCGTCAAATCCCGCTGCCCAATGGTTTGAGCCTTGGCGGCCAGCACCATGCCAGCGAGGTTTGTTTGTGCGGCGTCGACATCGCCGACCGATTGCAAAAAAGTCAACGGCTGTTCGACGTGCCACATGACAAACGTGGTGAGAACCAGGCTTTTCTTGTCGCGGGTCAGGCTGGTCGTTTCCGGCGTGGTGAAGATATTCCTGCGCCGGCTCACGGTATGCACCTGGTCGATCGACCCAGGCCATTTCCAGTACGGTCCCGCCTCGGTCAGTTCGCGAACCGGGCGACCGAAACGGGTGACCACGGCCGCGTCCCCCTCGGCCACCGTGTAGAACGCTCCATGCAGCGTAAAGACGGCAATAATGCCGACCGGCAGCACAGCACGGATTAAGACTCGTAAAACTCGAGCTTTGCCAGAACTCATGGATTGCCCCCTTGCGCGAAATCACGATGTCCACGCGCCTCGGTAGTGCCCGACTGGGTTCCAGCGCCGACGCAGCCACGGGACAATCCGACACTCGAACGTGTGTACAACCGCCTCATTTCGCCGCTCCAAACCACAACTGCGTTTCCGGAGGGATCCGCGAGTCGATCAAGGTGACTGGTCGCCGCTGCAGTTCCGTGGACAATTCTTCGCAGTACAACTGCCAGCGCAAAACGTCAGAGGCCCAACGGTCGACGTCACACAAGGCCTCCATCGGAGCGGCTTCATCGGTCATTTCCGCCCACCGGTCGAAACTCGAGGCTTTAGAGTCTGAGATGTCTAAATGGCGAATCATTTCGCAACGGAGCATTTCGGTTTGGGCTGCGGCCGTCGTTTCCGCGACTACGCGCTCCGCATCGATGCGTGCGCTGACGACGTCCAGGTACGCCTTGGCGACTTCCACCGGCGGATGAACACTCACCAGCTCGAAGGCAACAATCTCAAGACCGAGCTGAACGTTTTCCACATCCGCAAGTAATCGCGCTGTAATTCGCCGATTCCAGTCCCCACGATCGCTCGACAAAAGCGAGTCGATCGTTACGTCTCGCGTTTCGCGGGTCAGGACTCGCTGTGCGATGGACGCCAGCACGGTCTCGGGGCGGGTCGTCGAAGATAAGTAGCGCCGTACGGCCTCTTTGTCGTCCGGAACGCGAAATTGGACCAGGGCATTCAGTGAAACCAGTTCCGTGCCGCCACCGATGATCAAAGGATGTTCCGCCCGACCATGGGGCGACGTCCATGACAAAGGCGCCTGCGCCACTTCTTGCGGCTCAGCCCGGAAGCCGATCGTTACCGTTCGCATCTGACGTACAGGAATGTACGCGATCTGCGACATGGGCCGAGGCAGGAGGAAATGCACGCCGGGCATCAGCGGATCGGATTGCAGGCGTCCGAGCCGAAAAAATGCGGCGTATTCGTTGGTCCCCACAACCACCAGGCCGGTCGACAGCCATCCCGCGACGACCACGCCGAGCAGCCAGGGAATGGCTTGCGCCCGCAGCGCGCGCTTGGACCGACTGGCCGAGACAAGCCAGTCGATCGCCGCGACCATGTATTGTAATGGGACTTTCACAGTTTGCGGCTTCTTTCGTCCATCGAAACGTTTCGTCGCATTACAAACCTAACTTGAAATTCCGGGGGATTTTCATTTGCGACCTTTCTCCAGCGTTTAACGACGCACCTGTGTCCCCGTCGCTCGCCTGTGCGGTCGACTTAGGGGAACTCACAAACCAGGACACCATCAACGGCCAGAGGCATTCAGGCCCCGACGTTTGTTGCGGCAAGTCCCGAGACAGAAGCTTTGCCGACTCTTTACACGATCGTCGCCACCTGCACCGCCACACCGCTCGACACGCCGCCGACCGTCACCACGGCAGTCAGGATCCCCGTCGCAGTCGGCTTAGTGGTAAACGTCACGGTCAGAGAAGTTGCCGTAGCCGCCGTGACCGTCCCCACCGCACCGTCCGTGAAAATAATCGTATTGTTTCCCAGGCTTGTGGCATCGAAACCAAAACCACTGATCGTAATCGTACTCGCGTTGATCGAGAGATTTGCGGTGCGGCTCGTGACAACAGGAATCACCGTGGCCACCTGGACCGGTGTGCCGCTGCTGACACCCACGGTCGTAACCACCGCAGTCAGACTCCCCGCGGTTTTCGGCTTCGTCGACAACGTGACGGTCAGCGAAGTCGCCGTGGC
>JAFEBR010000599.1 GCA_018242565.1 Planctomycetota bacterium
CCGTCGCGGACGATGCGTCCCAGACCGTGGTTGTGCTCAGTCTCGGCGGTCCCAATCACACAAGCGGCCTTTTCCGACTGAAAGACATCGAGCAACGCCTGGAACGACTCCGGCCGAACCAGCGGCGCGTCTCCCATCAGAATCATGACCGGACCATCGTGGTCACGCAGTTGGTCACGGCACATCATGACGGCATGACCGGTCCCCTTTTGCTCGGCCTGCAGGGCAAACTCGACACCAGGCTGCCCCGACAGCGCTTGCCGCACTTGTTCGGCGGCGTGGCCGACAATGACCACACTTCGCGAAACGCCGGCGCCGCGAGCCGCGTCGAGGACATATTCGACCAGCGGACGACCAGAGACTTCGTGCAGCACTTTGGGCAGAGCCGACTTCATACGCGTGCTCTTACCGGCCGCGAGAATTACTGCCACGGGAGAAGCCATCAGCGAGACCTTCCTGAAAAGGTGAGTTTCACACCAGAGGTGATCGACGGGCAACGGCCAGCGTTGCTGATTCCAATGAGAGACGGGGAGACCGACTTGCCGAGGCTATTCGAAGCCTTTCGCAGCCAGCCAGCGTTCCGCGTCCAGGGCGGCCATGCACCCCGAGCCGGCCGCCGTAATGGCCTGCCGGTAGTAGTCATCGGCCACGTCACCGGCGGCAAACACCCCCTCGACGTTGGTGTACGTACGCTGGGGGGTCGTCCAGAGGATATACCCCTTTTCATTCAGCGTGAGCTGGCCACCCAGGAAATCGGTGTTGGGCGTATGGCCGATCGCACAGAAGTATCCGGTCGCTTCCAGCTCTTCGACACGGCTCGGGTCATCGACGTGGCGAATCCGCACACCGGTCACACCGGTTTTGTCATTGCCGAGAACCTCGTCAACGACACTGTTCCATTTCGGTTCAATTTTGGGATTGGCCAGAGCGCGGTCCGCCATAATCTTGCTGGCGCGAAACTTGTCGCGACGGTGTACGAGATAGACCTTGCTGGCAAATTTCGTCAGGTAGCCCGCCTCTTCCATGGCGCTGTCGCCCCCGCCGATGACCACCACGGGCTTGTTACGAAACCGGGGCAAAGCGCCGTCGCAGACAGCACAGGCCGAGACCCCTTGATTTTTGAAACGATCTTCCGAGGGCAGCCCCAGGTAATTGGCCCGGGCACCGGTCGCGACGATCACCGCCAGCGCTTCGATGACTTTGCCTTCAAGCGTGGTCAGTTGGAAGGGATGTTTTGAGAAATCGACTTTGACGACGTCGTCGGTGAGAATCCGCGTGCCGAAATTGAGGGCCTGTTGGCGCATCAATTCCATCAGTTCGGGACCACTGACCCCGTGACCACGGTGGTCGGCCATATACTGGCGCCGTTCTTTATCGATGGCGTTGTCGAGATATTGCCCCAAGTTGGCCACCGGGAACCCGGGATAGTTTTCCACTTCCGTCGTCAACGCGAGTTGGCCGAGCGGCAATGTGCCCTGCATCCGATTCTCTTCGGTCAATGCACCTTCAATCACGAGAGGATGCAACGTGGCGCGTGCGGTATAAATGGCTGATGCCCAACCCGCCGGGCCGGAACCGATGATCACGACATGCTCTGCCACAAGGGCCTCCTGAATTCTTGCATGGTCCACGCCGAGTTGCGGTGACCGCACAGGGCTGAATCGAACTGACGTCCTTCTACTCGTCTGGCCCGAGCCGAAATCACGCCGCCGAAAATGTCTTCATCGTCGGGCTGCGGCTTCCAGCCACCGGCCAGTGCGTCTGACACAAACACCTCTGGCCCAACAGCTTAACACAGACCGCCACATTCTCGAAAGGATGCAGCCAAGTTCCGTCGGCACAAGGTCGAGGATGAAAACAGTGACCCGGTCGGGACTCGAACCCGAGACCTACGGATTAAAAGTCCGTTGCTCTACCAACTGAGCTACCGAGTCAATCGCGAAGATTTGCAACCCGGAATGACCGGGCCAGCTTGCAAAAGCGTTGCGCGAGGGAGAACGATAACAAAATCGCCGGGGGCATGCCAGCGTCCCGACGTCTATCCGCAACTGTTGTGCTGGAATATGTTTAGGAGTCAGACGCAGATTTTTCCAGACGGGTTCGCCCCGCGAATCGAATTTTTCGTCACTTCGACCGAGATAGCTTGGCAGACGTTACTCACGGCGGCACGAGATCCAGAAAGGAACGATGCCACCGGCTAATCCCCGTGCACGCACCCGCCTGCCGATGCGGCAAATCTCGATACCACGAAATTGACCACCACCCCGGGAGCACCTATAGTCGCGCAGCGTCTGTTCCCCAAGACTTAACCGGCCGTCCGCGATGCTCCAACTCACCTACTTCGGCCAGTCCCAGATTCCTGTGGAAGCCGAGTGCCTGGCTCCCGATCAATTGGCGGGCAAAACGCCAGGTGAGATTGCCCGTTTGCCGGTGCAGCACGGCAATTCCACAGCCCCATTGGGCGACTTTTTTGAGATTGCCGGTCACGCCGATGACCAGGAACTGCGTCTCATGGGCGATTGTTCACGAGTCAAAGGGGTGGGCCGCCGCATGCAGTCCGGGCGGATTGTGATTGCTGGCGATATCGGCATGCATGTCGGTGCCGAAATGCAGGGGGGCGAGATTGTCGTGCAGGGTCAGGCCGCGGACTGGGCCGGCGCGGAAATGCGCGGCGGTACGTTGCGCATTCACGGAAACGCCGGCGACCTGCTGGGGGGGTGCTATCGCGGTGGCCGAACCGGGATGCGCGGCGGTGAAATCTTCGTGGATGGACATGCGGGCCATGAAACGGGACACAGCCTGCGGCGGGGTTTCATCGCAGTCGGGGGGCAGGCCGGCGATTTCACCGGGGTCTCAATGATCGCCGGGACCATTTTTGTGTTTGGCAGCACCGGGCGGAGGATAGGGGCAGGCATGAAACGGGGTACGATTGCCACCTTTGGTACCGCTCCCGCCTTGCTCCCCACATTTCGCTATGCGAGTCAACTCGCTCCCGCGTTTCTGGCCATGTATTTTCGCCGGCTCGATGAACTGGGGTTTTTACAGCCCCAGGCAAACCTCCCGCCCGTCTGCCGACGGTACTGCGGCGACCTAGCATCGTTAGGAAAAGGCGAGATTCTGGTGTTCGACGCCGCAGCGACCTGACGCGTGAAACACACCTTGATTTTGAGAGACATTTTGAAGCGACCTGCTCCGGCGCAGCCCCTGTACCACGACCATCGCCAAACGATTGATTTATGAGTTTGCTGAAAATCACGGGAGGCACTGTATACGACCCGACCAATCAGGTGGACGGCGTCGTCCAGGATCTCTGGGTGCGCGACGGCAAGATCGTCGCGGCACCGGTGGACCCAACAGTCCGCCCCGATCGTATTCTCGACGCCACGGGGTTGGTCGTGATGGCCGGCGGGGTCGATCTGCATGCCCACATCGCCGGGCCCAAAGTCAATCTGGCCCGCAAAATGCGACCGGAAGACAAACGCCATGGCGCGGTGCTCCCGCGCACGCCCATCACACGCTCAGGAACGCTGGGGAGTGTCCCCAGCACCTTCGCGACCGGGTATCTGTATGCCGGCATGGGCTACACCACCGTTTTCGATGCGGCGATTCCCCCACTGGGCGCGCGGCATGCCCATGAGGAATTTGCCGACACGCCCCTGATCGATAAGGGCTTCTTTCTGCTGTTCGGCAACAACCATTATGTCCTGCAACAGATCGCCGCCGGGAATACAGAACGACTCAACGCTTTCATTGCCTGGCTGTTGCAGGCCGCCCAGGGTTATGCCGTGAAGGTCGTGAATCCCGGCGGGGTCGAAACCTGGAAACAAGGGCGCAACGATCTCGCGGGGCTCGATGACCGGGTCGCACATTTTGGTGTCACCCCCCGGCAGATTCTCTCGTCGATCGCGCAGGCGGCCATGGACCTGGGACTACCCCACCCGGTCCATGTTCATTGCAATCATCTGGGATTACCGGGCAACTGGAAGACGACTCTGGACACGATGCAGGCGCTCGAAGGCCGACGGGCTCACCTCACTCACATTCAGTTTCACAGCTACGGCGGTGACCCCGACAACCAGTCGCAGTTCTGTTCGCTGGTACCCGCTCTGGCGGACTACGTGAATGCCCACCCTCATCTGACAGTAGACGTTGGCCAGGTGCTGTTCGGTGAAACGACGTCGATGACAGGCGACGGCCCCCTGGGCTATTACCTGCATAAGGTCACGGGACGCAAATGGACCAACGCCGACACCGAAATGGAAGCCGGCTGCGGCATCGTGCCCATCACGTACAAAGAGAAGAGCTTCGTGCATGCCCTGCAATGGGCCATCGGATTGGAATGGTATCTGCTCGTTCAGGATCCCTGGCAGATTGCCATGAGCACCGACCATCCCAACGGCGGGTCCTTTTTGGCATATCCGCAGATCATCCAACTGCTGATGGACAGAAACTATCGCCGGGAAGTGTTGCAACAGGTACCGCCACGGGTGCTGGAACGTTCGGTGCTCAAAGACCTGGACCGGGAATACAGCCTGTACGAGATTGCCATCATCACCCGCGCCGGCCCGGCCCGCATGCTGGGCCTGCCCCACAAAGGACACCTGGGTGTAGGGGCAGACGCCGACATCGCCGCGTACACGCCGTCGGCCGACAAACTCGCCATGTTTGAATTGCCCCGTTGGGTCATCAAAGGGGGCGAGATGGTTGTCGAACAGGGGGAAGTGCGGCGGGAACTGTTCGGCCCCACGGTGCGGGTTGACACGCAATGTGAGGCGTCGTTTATCCCTCATATTCGAAAGTGGTTCGAAGAGTTTTACACGGTGCAATTCGACAATTACCCTGTTGACGAGCACTACCTGCCTTACGGTTCGCGGACAGTCCCCTGCCGACCTGCCGACCCGCCGCATAATTCCCGCCCCTGAGGCGGCCCGATACACTGCAGCAGTGCCGACACCGCCTGTCCTGACGTCGCACGCATCAACCGCATCGAGAGGTCACCGCATGTCGCGCTTTCGAATTCTCCTGGGGATCGTGGCCTGTTGTGTCTGGCCCGCCATCGCCCGCGCCCAACTGCAGGATGCGGCGCTCGCCGACTATGAACAATGGCGGCTGGCCAAACAGGGAACTGTCGCCAAGCCGCGCTCGCTGACGACGCTCACCGATTTCGAGGTCGAGCTATTGCGGGTCGCCCAACCAGAAGAAGGTTCGTGGATCAGCCTGACTTTTGACCGGCGGGGCCGACTGATCATCGGCCGCGAGGACAAAGGCCTGCTGCGGATGACCTTGTCGCGCGACAGTCAGACCGTCGCCGCGGTGGAAACAATCGAAGACACGCTGCTCGAACCGCGGGGTGTGCTGTACGCCTACGACAGCCTGTACGTGCACGCTAACAACTCCAAGGGACTCTATCGACTGCGCGATCTCGATGGCGACGATCAATTCGAAAAAGTGGAACTGCTCAAACGGACGGAAGGGGGAGTCGGCCATGGACGCAATGCCCTCGCGTTAGGCCCGGACGGCATGATTTACATGGCTTTCGGCAACAACGTCATCGTCCCGGACGATGTCTCGCCGAAATCTCCGTATCGCAATTATGGAATCGATCGGCTCTTGCCCTGTGCCTGGAACGAATTTCTGTTCGATGCTGACGTCAAACCGCCGTGCGGCTTCATTGCCCGCACCGACCCCGACGGCAAGACGTTCGAATTGGTGGCGGGGGGCTTTCGCAATCCCTATGGAATTGCCTTTGACCGTGACGGCGAACTGTTCACTTACGATGCCGACATGGAATGGGACGCCGGCGCGCCGTGGTATCGACCGACAACCATCCTGCACGTCATTCCTGGCGGCGAATATGGGTGGCGACAGGAAACGAACTGCTGGCCCGAATGGTACGCCGACAGCGCCCCACGGGTAATTGACATCGGCCTCGGCTCACCCACCGGAGTGACGTTCGGTCACAACAGCCATTTTCCCGTGAAATACCAGAAGGCGCTGTTTGTGCTCGACTGGTCCTACGGACGGATCATTGCCGTCCACGAAACCTCAACGGGCGGACGCACCCGGCCCTCTGTCGAAACGTTTGTCAAAGGCAAGCCACTCAATGTCACCGACCTGGCATTCGGCCCGGACGGGGCCCTGTATTTCGTCGTGGGAGGCCGGCGGACACAGGCCGCATTGTACCGCGTCCGATACAGCGGCAACGAACAGTCCGCAACCACGCCAAAGACCAACCCCACCGCGGCCAACTCAGCAGGTTCCCCCACCGCAGTGAAGGAACCTTCGGGATCTTCGATTGATGAGCAACTGGCGGCCCGACATTACCGATCGGCTGACTGGCGGCAGCGATACCAGGAACGGCTGACGCTCGAACAATCGCCGCTGGAGGCCTTTCAGACGGCAGCCCTCGCCTCGCGGAATGCGACGTCGGCTCCCACGGAATTACTGGGGCTCACACGGGTCGCCCGCCCTGAGTCGGCCGAGCCAGTTTTGGCACGACTGAGCGAATGGCTCAACGAAAAGGTCGATGATCCGCAACGACTCGTGCTGCTGCGAGCGATCCAGTTGGCCATCATCCGACTCGGCTACCCGACACCGAAGCTCAAAACTGAGCTGATTCACTCACTGCAATTGCGCTACGGCCCAAACGCACCGGCCGCCGAAAGGCAAATGACGTGTGAGATTCTGGTGGCGCTCGAGGCCCCTCAAGTCGCCAGCCTGACTTTAAACCTGTTCGCAACCGCGACAACCCAGGAAGAAAAACTGTTCTATTTGTTCGCGCTGCGGAATGTGAGCAACGGCTGGTCGCTGGATGACCGCCGTCGCTATTTCGCCGAACTGAAACGTGCCGAGACTTTCCAGGGAGCCCATTACCTGCAGCGATTTGTCACATTTATCCGCTCCGATGCGCTGGCCACATTAAGTGACCCGGAACGCCGGGCTTTGGCACCGGCTATCAAATCGCTGGGGCGATCACCCGATGCCGCGACCGGCCCTTTACAGGCGACTCGACCGGAACTCCACAAGTGGACGCTGCCCAACCTCACCTCGGCATTGGACAAACTCACGACGGCTCCGGATGTCGCGCGCGGCCGCGAGTTGTTCGCCGAGGCTCTGTGTATTCGGTGTCATCGCAAGGCCGACCGGGGTCAACCCCTGGGTCCCGATCTGGACTACGTAGCCTCACGCTTTGGTCGCGACGATTTGCTGGAGACGATCGTGGCCCCGTCCAAAGTCGTCGATGAGAAGTATCGGAATCTGGTATTGGAAACCAGCGACGGCAAGATCATCACCGGACAACTGGTGGGGGGGAGTGCGACCGAACTGTTCATAGGACCAGATCCACTCGATCCGGTGCAGTTTGTCAAAGTCCGCCGCGATTCGATCACGTCGCGAAAGAGTTCCCCCACCTCGATCATGCCCGAGGGATTACTGAATGGGTTCACCGCCGCGGAAATCCAGGACCTGCTGGCCTACCTGGTGACCCGGTAAGCGCCGGAACGGAGTCACGCACCAGACGACGGGAGACAAAACACGGAACTAACGGCGCAGACAATTTCGCACATCGAGGACATGGGACAGGAAGCTCGACAGGAGTTCATCCCCCTTCAGCTTGCCCGACGAGAATTGTTCCAGCGCGTCGCTCTTGATACGTGACAGGCGCAGTTCCAACTCGCGCATCTGGCTGCTGTCTAAAGAGTTTGCCGATTTCGCGGCCAGGATGTCCTGTTCGATCCGCGTGACATCATCGAAATAGCGTTCGAAACTGACACTGGCCCGATTCTTATACCACCGCCACACCAGGAACAGGGCCACGGCCAGCGACACGATGAAACTGCGGAGATTCTCGACCCCTTCAATGAAATCTCCCGTGATCACGGGCTGATTTCGATTGAGAAATACTGTAGTGCCGGGGTGCAGTGCCAATTCGCGGCGGCGGATCACTTGTTCCACCTCAACACTCGGCAATTCCGCATGCAGGAAGAAGTCGCCATCGAAAATCGATTCCAGCAGGCGGATCACGACATCGTCCGGCACGTTTTTATGGGTGACGATCGACATCCAGGGAGCCACCGTGGGGATCGGACTGGCCGGCACCGGCGGGTCGACTCCGTACGTGTACGCGGGAATCACCGACTCTTGCACCGAGCGATCTCGGATCGCGAGGGCATCCGCAAAGGGGACCGGCAGCAGGCGATACCCTTTCTCAGAAATCAACAATTCGGCGAGTCTGGCCGGCAGACTCGACACGTGGAAGATGGCATCGGGCAGTTGCTCTTCTGACATTTTACGCAACTGCGCATTCGAGGCCTGTTCATCCTGATAATCGGCAGACGTGATGCCGGCGCGTTCCAGCACAGCCAGTCCGAGTTGTCGCGTGCCACTGCCCAGCGGGCCCAGGTTTAAGCGTTTGCCGCGTAACCCGGCAAACCCCTGATCAGCCAGTTCCGGGCGGACGAAAATGTGCAACGGCTCGGCGACCAGCACGGCGACCTGCCGGAGATCTTCGTGCGGCTTGAGCCCGCCTTGAACGAGAGCAAATTCCAACTGCCCCGCCGCCACCTGCGCCATGGCTTCGCCGGATCCGTCCGTGGGAATCAGATCGATCGTCAGGCGGCGTTGCGCCGCCTCGGTCACCAGAAACGACGCAATTTCATGTCGATGTCCCAGCGGGTCGCCCGCCGAGACACGCACATGAATTCGCCTTTCGGACCGCCCTTGAAACCAGAAGTAACCGGTGACAAGCAGAGCCAGTGCAACGAGCACTGCCAGAACGCGAATGCGGCGCAAGCGGCCGGGAAGTCCATCATGAAAGATCGGTTGCGCAGGCGATGCCGACATTGTTTGCCCAAACGGTCGAAGAGAGATAAAGCAGTACGCAGGCCAGGCTATGGTGCATGGTATCGGGGGCCGGCTGACCTCACCAGCGGAGGCCGGGGTGGATTTGCCATTTCCCAGGGCTGGATTCGGGCGAATCCTCGATCTGGCGTTGCCCGAACACCTCGCTTGCGATAGATTCCCCGCATGGCAGGGGGGGGGGGGGGGCAGAAAAAAGTGATCCGCCGGTTTTACGACAACCGCGAAAGTGGCGACGAGCAGCGTCTGGCGGAACTGGTCACGAACATTTACCTTTCGTCCGGCAAAAAGCTCGAAAAGCTGTGGACGCAGGCCGAAGAAACCATGACTCGGCTGCGAGTCCCCAAAAAGCGCGTACAGCACCTGCTGACCTTGCGGGACCCGGCGCTGATCGCCGAGGTGGTGAAAGAACTCGAATCGGGCATTCTCAAACGGGAAGAGCCACCCAAGAAGACCGAAGCTGCCCCTGAAGGCTCGTAGCGAGCCGTTACGGGTGCGCGATGGGACTGGGCCCCGCAGCATACAGCAGTTCGAGTTGCCGCTCGAACTTTGCCACGACATGCCGTCGACGCAGTTTCAACGTGGCCGTGAGTTCTTCATCGGCCATTTGGAATGGGCGCGCCAGCACCAGGCAGGCTTTGACCCGTTCGGGCTGGCTGACCGCTTCCATCAAGGCGTCGATCCGCGACTGAAAAAAGTCGATGATCGCCGGTGTCTGAATGAACTCGTCGACCGTATCGAGCGACCAACCCCGCGCCTGCTGCTCGGCAGCCAGTTTCGCAAAGTTGGGGACAATAATCGCCGCAACAAACGGGCGGCGATCGCCGTACACAAGCGCCTGGTCGATGTACGGATCGCTGACCAGCAATCGCTCCAGTTCTGTGGGAGCGATATTCTTGCCCCCCGAAGTGATGATCAGATCCTTTTTGCGATCGGTGATGTAGAGAAAACCGTCGTCATCCAGGCGCCCCACATCGCCCGTGTGCAACCAGCCATCGACAATCGTCTCTGCCGTCGCTTCCGGATTCTTCCAATACCCCAGCATGACGTGGGGACCGCGTGTGAGAATCTCGCCGTCGTCCGCAATCCGGATTTCGACGTCGCCGATGGCTGGACCGACACTCCCCAGCCGATACTTCGCAGGGCTGTTGAAACACACGACCGGCGACGTTTCCGTCAAACCGTAGCCTTCAAAAATCGATATACCCAGCTCATGAAACCCCTGGCAGATGTGCCGGGGGAGCGGCGCTCCTCCGGAACTCAGGTACCGGCACCGCGGACCAAAGATACGGCGTAACTCGGAGGCCCGTTTTTCCGGCACGACCGCCTCGACCGCCGCCCAGATCTTTTCGTAAAAACGGGGAACCGAGGTCATCCACATGGGCCGCGTCTCGGCTAAATTGGCCACGAGCGTGTCGACCGATTCCGCCAGCGCCAGCGTCGAACCGGCCGCCGTGGTCAGGTAGTGATCCACGGTTCGCGAATAGATGTGACTGTACGGCAGCCAACTGAGTTGCACGTCGCCCGGTCGAATATCGGCCAGCTTCAATGTCGCCAGCGAGTTGGACAACAGGTTGCCTTGAGTGAGCATTACCCCCTTGGGATTCCCCGTCGTGCCACTGGTATAAATCAAAGTCGCGAGGTCGTTTAACCCCAACCGGGCCTCGCGACCCCGGATCTCGGCACGGGTTGCTGCACCTGCCTGCCACCCGCGTTGCAGCAACCCCTGCCAGGTCCAGTGCTTCAAACCGGCCGGGGGGACAATTGGCTCAAACGAAATGAGAAACTCCAGCCGGGGAAGCCGATCGAGGATTTGCACGATTTTATCGGCCTGCATCTGATGGCTGACAAAAATCCCGCGGGCGTCACTGTGTTCAAGCTGGTAGGCCGCCTGCGGGGGTGTGAGCGGTGCGTGAAGCGGGACATTGACCGCGGCCGCGCTCAGGATCGCGTGATCGGCGATCAGCCATTCGTATCGATTTTCGGACAAGATGGCGACACGATCGCCCGGTGCGATTCCTAATTCCAACAGACCGGCCGCTGCACCATCGGCCTGGTGCCGATACGCGGTCCAGGACAAGTCCTGATACCGCCCCCATTTCTTAAAACGCAACGCCGTATTTGCTCCCCAGCGAGTGCAGGCGTCGCGATGCAGCGTGGCAAGATTGTTCGGCATGGGCAAGATCCCTCGATCGCAGAGAGTTCCTTCGGCAACTCGTCACCAACATGACGATTTCAAACCGAGGCGACAAGGGGGAGCTATTCGGATTGCCTCGGGGCTGAAACGCACCCAAAACGCTGGGGGGCGTGGCGCAAACACGGCGTGCGGAGCGCAGCACCGACCTGCGGCGATTACGTACAGGTTTCGAAAATCGTGGCCAGTCCCTGCCCTTGGCCGATGCACAGTGTGGCGAGTCCGTATTGGGCCCCCGTATCGCGCATCCGGTACAAGAGAGTCGTGGCAATGCGGGCCCCGCTGGCCCCCAGCGGATGCCCCAGCGCAATCGCCCCGCCCCGCGTGTTCACCTTTTCGTCGTTGATCCCCAGCAACTTCAGGACAGACAACACCTGCACGGCAAACGCTTCATTGATTTCAATACAGCCGATGTCGGCTAGTTTCAGATGGGCCCGGGCCAGGGCTTTGTGGACGGCGGGCACAGGACCGATTCCCATTTCACAAGGATCGACTCCCGCCACCGCCATGGCGCGAATCTTCGCGAGCGGTTTTAATCCCAGTTCCCGGGCCTTGTCCTCAGACATGATCAACAGGGCCGCGGCCCCGACACTGACCTGAGAACTGTTACCGGCGGTCACGGAACCACCCGCCGGATTGAACGCCGGTGCCAGTGCCGACAACGCCTCGACCGAGGTGTCCGTGCGAATGCCCTGATCGCGCGTGAGCTGGTTTTTATACCCCGCCGCATCGTGGCCCCAGGTGGGGGCAATTTCCGAAGCAAACGCGCCGCTGTCGGTGGCCTGAGCGGCCAGGTGATGACTGCGATAGGCAAATTCGTCCTGCCGCGTGCGCCCCACGCCATATTTCAACGCCAGGTATTCAGCGGTCAACCCCATGTGCATAACCGCTTCACTGAATCGGCGCTGCAACCCCGGCGACGGATCATAGCCCTTCGTCATCGGCACGTGATCCATGTGCTCAACACCACCGGCAATCTGCACGTCTTCGCAACCAGCGGCGATGTTCATGGCGCAATCGTTGATCGCCTGCAGCCCCGAAGCACAGTTGCGGTTGATCGTGACGCCCCCGGTTTCGATCGGCAGGCCGGCGATCAGCGCGGCGATCCGCGCAATGTCAATCCCCTGCTCTCCCTGCTGCATGACGCAACCCCACCGCACATCCTCAATCAAATGCGGGTCGATCCCGGTGCGTTGCACCAGCGACTGCATCACACTGGCGGACAGATCATCGGCCCGCGTATTCCGAAAATAACCCGAGTCAGCGGACGCTTTTCCGATGGGGGTCCGCAATGCATCAATTACAACGGCCGTTCTCATGATGAGTTCCTGATTTCCGCAATGTTTATGCAGCCTGGGAGTGTGCCGTTTCAGCAATTCGGTGAGGCAGTCCGATCGCACGACGGCGGACCTGATGCCTCAGCTCTTCCGCGGATAAAATTTCGTTCCACTGCGGGCCATTTCGACAAGTGCCTCGGTGGGCTCAAACCGCGGCCCAAGGTGCCGGTATTTCTGGATCCGTTCCAGCAACTTCGCAGCCCCCACGTTGTCACACCATTTCAGCAGCCCGCCGCGGAATGCGGGAAAACCGATTCCCAGAATCAACCCCATATCGACGTGCAAGGGTTCGCGGACAATGCGTTCTTCGAGCGTCCGCACGGCTTCGAGCAGCATGGCCAGCAACAATCGGTCTTCAACTTCTTCATTCGAGACCTGCCGGGGCGTGCCGCGATGCTTGTCGAGCAAAGGCAACAGATCGGGATCCGCGGCCGGGGTCTGCTTCTTGCCAACGAATTTTCGGAACCCAGACCCCGATTTTTTGCCGAGTCGCCCCGCTTTGACGAGGTCACCCAGCAACGGGGTCTCCACCGTTCGATCGCGGTACCCGGCCAGCATGACCTGCCCGGCGTAAAAGGCCGTATCGAGCCCCACCAGGTCGTGCAGCGCGATGGGCCCCATGGGAAAGCCGAAACGGGTCACAACGTCGTCAATCTGGTCCATCGAGGCCCCCTCCAACAGCAGCAGCACCGCTTCGTTCATATAGGGCAGCAGAATTCGATTGACGAGGAAACCTGGACAGTCGTTACAGACGATGGGCGTTTTTCGCAACTTGCGGGCCAGTTCCACGATAGTCACGACCGTTTCGTCGCTCGTCTGGTCACCCCGAATGACTTCCACCAGTTGCATGCGATCGACCGGAAAGAAGAAGTGCATCCCCACAAACCTGTCAGGATGCTTGGCAGCTCGCGCCATGCGACTGATCGAAATCGTGGACGTATTCGTCGCCAGGATGGCATCGTCACGCATGACGCCGGCCAACTGTCGGTACGCCAGTGTCTTCAGCTCTTCGTTTTCAGTAATCGCTTCGACCACGACATCGCAATCGGCAAACAAGGCATGCGAGGTCGAGGTGTTCAGATGGCTTAACAACTGCACCATGTCGGCGGGAGTTGCCCGACCGATTTCGATTCGGCTCGAAACGACTTTCTGGGCCCGCGCCAGGCCATCGGCGAGACGTTCTTCGCTGACATCCACCATGCCACAGGGAATGCCCGACCGGGCGTGGGCAGTGGCAATACCGGCTCCCATCAATCCTGAACCAAGAACCCCCGCACGTCGCACGGGTCGCGCGGCGACAGCCTCGTTGGCTACACCCCGGTCACGCCCCAGTGCCGTATTCATAAAGAAGACACCGATCAGATTGGCCGAGACTTCGCTGCCGACGACTTCCTGGGCGGCTTTTCTTTCGACGGCCAATCCTTCGGGCAATGGCAGGTTGACTCCTTGCTGCATCGCCCGCAGGGCCACCAGCGCCGCAGAGGGCTGCCCCTTGGTTTTGGCCTTGATCTGCCCCTCGGCACAGGCGAACGCAAATGCCATTTGATCCTGACTGAGTCCCAGCGGCTGGCGTCGCGTGATGCGGGTTTGTTTCCACTCACCCGTTTGAAACAGACGTTCGACCAGACGGCAGCCTTCATCCACTAACCTGTCGGCGGGAACGGCATCGAACACCAACCCGATTGCGGCAGCGCGTTGCGGCGTCAGAGGCTCGCCGGTACAGATGACCTCGATGGCATGGTGCAATCCCACCAGACGCGGCAAGCGCTGCGTGCCTCCCCAACCGGGAATCAGACCGATGGTCACTTCCGGCAGCCCGATGCGGGTCTTCGAGTGATTGGCGGCCAATCTTTCGTCGAGCGCCAGCGAGAGTTCCGTCCCCCCCCCCATGCACGGACCGTCGATTAACGACACCGTGGGAAACGGCAGGTTGCTGAGGCGGTCAAACAGGGCATGCCCGCCTCCGAGTGCCTCGCGCAATTGCTCGGGGGTCAGATACACCAACGCGCCCAGTTCATTGAGATCGGCCCCGGCAATGAACTGGCCAGGCTTGCCGCTGCGCAACAGCAACCCGTGCAGGTCGGTCCGTTGCTCAAGCTGGGCGACAATCTGCCCCAGTTCCTGCAGCACGGCTCGCCCCAGCGTATTGACTTTTTTCTCGGGTGTGTCAAACGTGAGGACCGCGATCGGACCGGGGAGTTCTGTGAGCTGAAAGACATTCGGCATGATGGTGTTTCCCTGAATCACCGACGACTGCAGGCAGTCGCTCGATGCTGCGTTTCGTGAGTTCGCGTACTGCGAGGCGGCATGTGCCGGCCCGCAACCGCGAACCAATTTACTGCTCGTAAGCCATCAAGACTTCTTCGGCATCGACTCCGGTCAGTGCCGAGAATCCGCCCTGGGCAATCGCTTCGCCCAGTTGAGTGATCGTCCGGAAATACTGGTTCGAGGGGCGTGCTCCTGTCAATTTGCGCTGCAGATCCTGACACAGAATGTCGGCGGCCCCGCGCACGATTTCGTCGGTCTGCCGGGCCGCATACAAACTGGTCGCCAGCATCACCACCAGATCCTGAATCCGTTGCGACAGCTCCGCCATGGCGCACTGTCGATCAGAGAGTTTCAACTGGTGCTTGGTCATCAGCGCATCGATCCAGAGCCGGCTCTTTTGCAGTCCTCGCGCGGCGAACTCGGCATGCTCGCGCAACTTGCCCGAGACGGCCGGCAGGTGCACGGCCCCGCTTCCCATCTGGCCGATGCGCCACTTGGCGTAAGGCACCAGCGCCGACCGGAGTTTCCAGGCGTGCAGGGGATTCGCCGGGCTGAAATTCCGAATTCCCGCAGCCTGCAGCGCTTTGCCAATCGGTTCAAAGAACTGCTTACCGTGTTCCTTGATGAGTGATTTGAGAAATGCCATTCCCAGCATTTCCCCTTCCCCTTCATAGATGCAGGGGGCCAGAAACTCATGCACCTGATCGCCAAACAAGTGCCCGTGCAGGAAAGCCCGACCGCCATGCGTTTTCATTGTCAGTTCAATCGCGGCTTCTTTCTGCGATTCGCTGCCGAAAATCTTGGCGATGATACATTCCATTTCGCCACGGTAGCCTTCATCCAGCAGCCAGGCACACCATTCGGTCATCGCGTCGCAACCCACGATCAAACCGGCGAGACGACCAACGCGCCGGCGCACCAGTTCCCGATTTTCGATCGAGCTGCCGTAGGTCCGCCGGAATTTCGCCCAGGGCAGTATGCTCGCCAGCATGATCCGCATCGTACCGGCCGCGTTCGCGCACAAGGCCACTCGACCGCGATTCAAGCCGTGATAGGCGATCGTCAGACCATCGCCGCGCGATGGGGTCAACAGGTTCTCGGCCGGCACTCGAAAATCCCGAAACAACAGACCGTTATTGTGCGTGTGTTTCAGGGCGTACAAGCCGTACTTTTTGGTCTGGAAGTGTTCGTTTTCGGCATCGGGCAAATCGGCAATCAATACGGCCGGCTTGTCGTCGATCAGGCAGACCAACCCGACGGTGCGTCCTGCCACGGCATTCGTAATGAACAGTTTCTCGCCATTCACGACATAGTCTTGACCATCGAGGACCGCACGCGTTCGCAGAGCGGTCAAATCGCTGCCGGCGCACGGTTCTGTCAGAGCGAACGCCGACAACCGGCGTCCCGAGGCCAAGAGCGGCAGATACCGTTGCTTCTGCTCGGGATTGCCGAACGTGCGCAGCGGATCGACCGCGCCAATGCATCCGTGCACCGAAGCCAGTCCGGCCACCGTAGCATCGACGACTGCCATCTGCGTCAGAAACTTGGCAAAGGGCTGAAAGGCCACTCCCTGCCCGCCGTACTCACGGTCGACGAGCAGGCCGAAATAACCGGCCGCCGACAGCTCACTTAATGTCTCGGGAGAGACCTTGCCCTGGCCATCGAACAAGGTCTTCTGGTGTCGCCGAGACCGCACGATGTCGAGCGACTTCTGCATCACGCTCTGGGCCGATGCGTCGGTGGCGACGGGCTTCGCGACAAACAGATCGCCGGGCAACTGGCGGTCCCAAACGGCTCGATGCACCGGACTGCCGGTCGTCTGATATTTGGGTGCGAACAATTTTTCGACCTGATCGTCGGCCCGGTCCAAAGCGCCGGTCGTTCGCGCCTCTTCGGCGCTTTTCCCCGACATCTTGAGGACCGTTTCGACAAACGTTTCCTGGTCGCGTTCCGGCTCTGATCGGGATGTCGTAACAGACATGATGGTCCCAGCGTCTGACGCAGTGTGAAGGAAACTCCGGCGCTCGGGCGAGCTTGCGTAGCCCTGCGTTCCAGAGTGGAAAAACACCTGACCGAGTGCACAACCAACAGCCTGTGCAACTGACGAAATTATACGCAGCGCGGGTGGGAAAGTGACGTGCCCCGCCAAACCCGCCGCGATCGTATCGGTATCCACGATCGCGGTCAAACGTCACAAATCGCCCCGTACCGCGTAGCCCAAACGCCCCCTGCGGGGTGTCTCTCCCCGATATCCAAATCATCGCCGACACCAAACTGGACGCATTCGCCAGATCGTGCATACGCGAGAAACCAAGCCTCGGCGCTCGATCACGAGCGTGTGGCGTGTTTCTGCAACTCGAAGTATAAGTGGCCCGCCTGGGGCAGAATCAGTTGATCCAACCCCAGTTTGACGGCCTTGGTCGAACCCGGCAGCGAAAAGATCACTTTCCCGCGTGCCACGCCGCCACACGCGCGACTCAACATGGCCGCGGCACCAATTTCGTTGTACGACAGCATGCGAAAGAGTTCTCCGAAACCATCCAGAGGCTTGTCGAGCACGCTGACGATTGTCTCATACGCATTGTCACGCAGGGAAATTCCCGTCCCACCGTTGGTAACGATCACCGCGACCTGGCTGTCGCCCAGCGCGGCGTCCAGCTCTGGGCGAATGCAGACGGGATCGTCCTGCACCAGCGCGTACCGGGCCACCCGGTGACCGGCTGCCGTTACAGCCTCACGAATGTACTGACCGCTCGTATCGGTTTCTGGCGTTCGCGAATCGGACATCGTGAGGATCGCGAACCCGAGAGGGCCGTACTTGGCTCCCGAAGCCTGATGCTGCTGATAACTCGGTAGAGATTCCATACACCCCAATCCTGGATTTACCAACGATGGTTCACGAGACACAGAGGGCGACCGCACCACGGGCAGGACACGTAATGGCCCTGCCCGCCAGCACCAAAGTCCGCCACCGGCCAATTACCCGCGCTGCACGGGATTTTCTCCGGGTCGAGTGACGCCCCAGACCAGCCCGTTAGAATGGCCGTCATGTCGAACGATCACTCCTTTTGAGCACCCGCTGGAAAAAATCGTATGCACCGCATCTGGCTGATACAAGGGCTGGCTTGTTTCCTCGCGATTGTGAACAACGCAGCTACGGCGCATGCCACCGAGAGATTTGACCTGCTCCTCAAGAACGGCAAAATCGTCGACGGGGCGGGGACTCCCTGGTACCGGGGAGACATCGGCCTGCGTGACGGCAAGATCGCGGCGATTGGTCGTTTTCGTGACGACCAGGCAGTCAAAACTCTCGATGTCAGTGGCCTGATTGTGGCACCGGGTTTCATCGACATGATGGGGCAGACGGGCAGTCCCTTTCTAAAAAACCCGGAAG
>JAFEBR010000600.1 GCA_018242565.1 Planctomycetota bacterium
AGCAGCGGCTCGGGCCGCTGATCCATAATTTCGCCGCCGGCAGGCGGCTCTTACGAGAGGGAGAATCTCATGGCGGATATTTCAGCAGAAGCGGTACGTGCCCTGCGCGACCGGACCAACTTGCCGATGATGGAATGCAAAAAGGCACTGGTCGAGGCCCAGGGTGACCAGGACAAAGCGGTCGCGATCCTGAAAGAACGGGTCAAAGGGCTGCAAGAGAAAGTCGCCGACCGCGTGGCGGGCGAAGGCCGCGTGGCCACGCTGACCGCTGCCGACGGCAAGTCAGCCGTCATGGTCGAAATGCTCTGCGAAACCGCACCGGTCGCCAAGAGCGAAGACTTCCTGAAGCTGACCGACCAGGTCACGAAGCAGCTGCTGAACGGCCCCGGCGCCGCCTCGGCCGAAGAGCTGCTGGCGCAGCCCTGCCCCGACGTCCCCGGCCAGACTCTTCGCGAACTGAATGAAGAAGTCCTCAACCGGATCCGCGAAAAGATCGTCGTGGGACGCATCCTCAAGGTCACCGGACCGGTCGCCGGCTACACGCACCACGACGGCACGCTGGGTGTGCTGATCCAGGCCAGTGGCGACAACGCCACCGCCCAGGTCTTGCGCGACGTGGCCATGCACATCGCCGCGTTGAACCCCACCGTCTGCCTCCCCGAACAGCTCGACCCCGCCAAGGTGACGGCGGAAAAAGCCAAGCTGACCGAAGAAGCGGCGAAATCGGGCAAGCCGGCGAACATCATCGAAAAGATGGTCGAAGGCAAGATGCGGATGTTCTACAACAACGAAGGGGTGCTCGTCGCGCAGCCCTTTGCGAAAGACGACACCAAGACCGTGGCTCAAGCCCTGGCAACCGCCGGGCTGACGGCGACCGGTTTCATCCGCTGGCGCCTGGGCAAGCCGTAATCTGGCGGCGCGGTTGTCTGCCAACCTGTGGGCGCAGGAAACCCGCGACTCCCCGGCCTGAGGCTGCGTGGGTTCCGGTTTCCTGTGCCGCTGTTGTTTCTTCCCGAGGATTTCCGTTTCATGTCTGATACCACTGCAGCGAGTCCGTCGACGTTTACACCGGCTTACAAACGCGTGCTGCTCAAGCTGTCCGGAGAAGGCTTCTGCCGACCGGGCGAATCGGGAATCAGCATGTCGGCCGTGGGTGCCGCCTCGGAACAGATCAAGCAGGTCATGTCGTCGGGAGTGCAACTGGCCATCGTCGTGGGTGGCGGCAACATCCTCCGCGGCAAGCAGTTCTCCGCCGTCAGCACGACGATCACCGCTCCCACCGCTCACTACATGGGCATGCTGGCCACGGTGATCAACGGCCTGGCGCTGCAGGACGCGCTCGAATCGGTGGGGGTTCAGACCCGTCTGCAGACCGCCATTCGGATGGAAGGGGTCGCCGAACCGTTCATCCGCCGACGCTGCGTCCGGCACCTGGAAAAAGGTCGCGTGGTGATTCTGGCCGGCGGAACGGGCAGCCCGTTCGTAACGACCGACACAGCCGCCGCGCTGCGGGCCCGCGAACTCGACGCGAACGTGCTGCTGAAGGCCACGCGGGTCGACGGCATCTACGCCGAAGATCCCGAGAAGAATCCGCACGCCGTCCGCTACACCGACATCTCGTACCAGGACTACCTGATTCAGAATCTGGGTGTGATGGATGCCCAGGCGGTCCATCATTGCAAGGACCACGACCTGCCCATTATCGTCTTCAACTACCGCCGCACGGGAAATATTGCCCGCGCAATTGCCGGCGAGAAAATCGGCACGCGGGTGATTTCGCCTGCCCGGATCGCCGCGAATTCGTGAACTCCTGTCCGCCGCCTCGAGGAATCTGTCTATGACCGCTGACGACATTCTGCTCGACACTGAAGAACGCATGGAAAAGGCCGCGCAGGTCTTTCATGGCCAATTGCAGGGGATTCGCACCGGCCGCGCGACCCCGGGTCTGGTGGATTCGATCCGCGTCGACTACTACGGTTCGCAGACGCCGATCAAGCAGATGGCCAGCGTCACTGTGCGGGAAGGGGAGCAGATCGTGATCCGCCCCTTCGATGCCACCCAGATCAGCGCCATCGTCAAGGCGATTCAGACCAGCGAAGTCGGGTTGACCCCCAACTCAGACGGCCGCCTGATTCGCCTGAATGTGCCCCCGTTGTCGACCGACCGCCGTCGGCAACTGGCCGCCCGCGTCAAGGAACTGGCCGAGGAAGCCCGCGTGGCCATCCGCAACGTCCGCCGCGACGGCAACAAGCACGCGGACACGGCCGAAAAAGAAAAGACGATGACCGAAGACGAACGGGATTCGATCAAGGAACAAGTCCAGGACTTGACCAAGTCCTACGAGGGGAAGATCAACGACCTGGCGGCGTCGAAAGAAAAAGAGATCATGGAAGACTGAGGCCGGCCCGTTGGGCACCGGATCTCCCTTTGTTCGGCACGGGTCTCCCGCCGCTGACCTGGCCACGGGTCTCCCCGGTTTTGGCGAAGGCTATCCACCGGGAAATCGCCAGCCAGAATCAGGGCTTGATTTGAGCGTTGGATCGACGGAGCG
>JAFEBR010000601.1 GCA_018242565.1 Planctomycetota bacterium
CCGCTGAGAATTGTGCCCCACGGACCCGAAAATCGGCGAACCTATCGACGCGAGCGACAAACACAGAGCTTCCCACGCGGCAGATTTTCGGGTATCCTACATAAAAACCTGTGTCCCCGTATTCCGAACTTGCCGAAATGCTGAAAAAGGGGATAGTTTACACTACCGGGCTTGGATTATTCTTCCTCCAAGCAAGTACCGCAGACGCGGAAGAACAAGTTGCTGGGCAGCTTGAGGATCGGTCAAATCCCGATCCAGATGCCCAAGCACTCCGTTGGGTGCGCGCCTACCTCCAAACGCTCGATCAGATTAAGGCTGATCAAGCCAAATACGAGGCGATACCGCAACCGTGGTTATTGACCTATTGGACCGGCAAAGAGGGGGTTGCCGGTTGGGTCGGATGGTCCGGAGATATTTTCAATTGGTTTTCGCTTGTTGACGATACGTTTGAAATGGCGTTTACCCTGAGTGAACTTGCTATCTGGTACTCTATTCCACAACGAGCACGCGAGTTACTGTCTGACGAAAAGTTGATCGAAGAGGCGGCCGGTCAACTTGAATGAGGGACGGCAATGACACGAGTCCCCGACAGATTTGTATGCACGAATACGCAAACAAGGAAATTCGACGATGATCGATCACAACTTCTATGGCCAATTGGCAAACATTGCGGCCGGATTTGTCAAACGAGCTGTGGGCAAAACGCTCAAGAAGATCGACAAAATACATTCACCTCTCCGCGCGATGTGCATAGAGTACGACGAACAGTGCGCGTTTAACTTGCGTGTCGAACTCGAGGCAGCTTGGCTTCGGCGGGATGAGCAAGATCAAAGCTATCACATAAAAATCAATGATGACTGGCAGGCGTTTTCGAAAGCCAAAGTTCTATCGTTGATTAGTGCTCAGCGGGTAACAAGGAAGACGCTTTGTCAGCGGAGGATGTATCGCGAGTTCACCTTGGACCGGTTTTTTCCATCTGCGTTTGGCATTGACCGACCAGCAGCCCACGACTGGAGTTGGGAATATGAGGTTGGATATTTCGATACGATTGCAACACCCGACGATCAGTTATTCGAGCTGCTCCAGGAATACTGGCTCGCGTTGATGGAAGTGGATCCGGACGGATGGATGCTCCCAGACAAGCTCAGCGGTACCGGAGAGACGTATTCTTACACCCGCGAACATTTTGACATATTGTTTGTCGACTCTGTAAAGGCTGCGATTTGCACTAACGAGCGCGCCATCCTGTCGCTACCCCATACGACCGACTTCATTGCTTTCGTCTCGGTCGTGGAATCTGACTTCCGCCCGGATACGGTATGTATTGGAGATACGTCAAAATTTCGGTGACGTCTCGCTACGGCGTGCTGACTCACAGCGTGTTTGCCGTGGAAAATGGGTGGCTTTAAGACTGGGGCCGCCCGCCCTATCCTGCAATACAACGTCGTTCCGCTATGATTTGGACGGCAACCCGATCACCGTGATCGCGCCCTCGCCCACCGCATCTTGTCGACTTTCGATGAGTTCAATCGGCGGATCACGCGCACCGTCGCGAGTGGAAATCTGACAATGTATCGGTTCGGCGTTTCCCTGCCGTTATCCTCAAGTTGAATTGAATTCAATCTAGGCGTGGGGGCCATCCACTTTTCACCGCTTGGAATGCTTGGGTGGGGCCACCCACCTGCTCGCGAGTTGTGGGCGATTTCGGAACGTCGGGAACGGGGGCGGTCTCAAGAATGGCTGGGCGTATCGGCCCGTCTCGGGGGAGTGGAGACCCTGAACGGCGGTGCGATATGCTGAGCCCGGCCGATTTCACAGAGGCGTAGGCAAAATAGAGCGTTCATCGCGCACGCCGGTAGAGCGCTGACCGAAGGCTGCGATCGACTTTCGGTGACTTGCGAGAATCAGGAGTTGTCGATCGTGGCCGCTGTCGTGGCTGGGGCCCGCCGTGGCACCGTCACCGGCAACTTAGACCGGCGGTTGCCGGGACTGTGCGGATCCCGGGCTGAAGATATCCCGGCTGTGGTTGAGTCCGGGCATGCGGCCGCCTGGCTTTTGGGCTTCTTTCGTCAGCGACTCGGGTTTCCCCGCGGCGCGGCGGAATTTACGCCGAAAATCGTGCATCAGCTTGAACCAGCCCTCTCCGCCAAGGGACAACCGTTCCAGAATCGGCGCCAGTTCAGACGGGATGACGCCGCGCTTGTCGTTTCGATATTGCCGGCCCGTCCAATCGAGCAGTTGCAAGTACTCGGCGAACGACATCGGTAAGCAACCGCGGTGGGAAGCCCGAGCGGTGGGGACCGGTTCGATCGATTCGGCTGCGGTCAGTTCCAACGGGCTGAGCCACGCGTCACGCGAAGCGGCAGCCGTGCCCACGATCTCGGTCGTTGCCACGGCGGTCGTGCCTGTGGCGTTTTTCGCAGCGGCGCAGGGCTCCGTCTGCTCTGCGATGTCCACCGCGATCGCCGTGGTTGCGGGAGGCCACGGTTCAAAAGGAACATCCGCCCCTTGGGCACCAGCCTTGTACGCCATCAGCCGTTCGTAAACGGACGTGTACTGGCTGTCTTCGGGAGTCTCGCAAATCCCCGCGCGGATCGGATTCAGATCGACATAGACCAGGCAGGCCGCCAAGGCCGACTCATCGAGAATCTTCTGACAGAAATACCGTCCCTGCCGGCGCTTCGCGAGAAAGGAGAATTTTGAAAGTAGACAGTAGACGGGCATCGCGACGAGGGCTGCCGATTCGTGAAATCCGCACGGCTCAGCATATCGCGCCGCCGTTCAGGGTCTCTACTGCCCCGGCACGTGCCGATACGCCCAGCCATTCTTGAGACCACCCCCGTTCCCGACGTTCCTAAATCGCACGAAAGTCCCTATAAGGTGGGTGGCCCCCCCCCGGAGCCAACCTATATCCAAGGAATTCGGGAGAAGCCACGATGAACCACAAACTACCGCAGACGATAAGACGTTCCTCTGCAAGCTCACGAGTCCGTTTCTGGCCTTTTCTCGCCGGGACAATCGCAGGTTTCGTGGGGTGTGGCGAAGGCCCACCCCGAATAGCCCCCTCTGCGGACGTAGCGCCGGACGGCGTAGATATTGAAAACACAGTCGCTGAAGACGGTCATATTCGAACCTGGGTGCGGGATAAGCCGGACAACTTATCCATACTCGAGTCAAATCCTCAAAAGATTGAGGCAGAGCTATTGCAGGGCAACTGGCTCATCATCGTATTTTCAACGCTGAACGAATATGATGGAGCTATTGCCGCTCGGTCAGGAATGATCGCTCGCCGGATCCGCTTTACTGGAAGAGTTGCAATTCGTCCATCACGGACGCTGGCTGAGTGCAGGCAGTGGATTCCAGAATATGAGCGAATAGACGGGATCGACGACGGACTATATCTCGCCTCGCCGCTTTGGGTTGTGCTCTCTGATGGCAATGTCCGTGCTTGGTACCGCGGAAGAATGGACATTGATGAGGCAGAAAAGTTCTTCAGGACTGAGATGGAAATGAACAAGTGACACTCCGGCGTTACGGGTAGGGCCACCCACCCTGCTGGCCTCGTGCAGGCCGTGAGCTTGTGAAGAATCTGCGGCGCGGGCTGGCGGCCTGCCGTGCTGGGGGAATCTAGGGACACAGTTGTTTCTGAAGTTGCTCGAACGTTTTCCACGTGGGATAGGCTGTGTTTATCGATCACGTCTATCGGCTGGGCGATTTTGGCGACCGTTCGCGGCATTTCTCAGCAGAATTCGCCTGGCTTCCACGATCGTGATGCGGAGCGGGGCGCAATTTGGTTGTGACGGGCCTCGTGAATCAGCGTCGGCTGGACCGTCGGCTTGTCGGCGGACGTAAAAC
>JAFEBR010000602.1 GCA_018242565.1 Planctomycetota bacterium
CAGGGAACGGAATACCCGGCTTCGGCATCCAGTCCCTTCATGGCGACCGCGTTGGTCCGCATCTGGTTGTAGGCCAGGTTGTCACCCACAAATTGTGCCGAACCGGGGATGTAGCTCAAACTGGTCTGTTGCGTCAGGGGACCGACCGGCAGGTAGAAGTTCGAACGCAAATCGAGATTTTCGCCCAGGGTTTCCAGGCTGAAACCGAGTTGCTGGAAGTAAACACTGCGCGTGCCGTCGGCGTCGTACCAGAGACTGCCCCCGAAGATCCGGTTGTAAGAGTCGCTGTAGTAGCG
This sequence comes from Planctomycetota bacterium, assembly GCA_018242565.1. Taxonomy (GTDB): domain Bacteria; phylum Planctomycetota; class Planctomycetia; order Planctomycetales; family Planctomycetaceae; genus JACQFH01. The sequence continues at coordinate 297 of JAFEBR010000602.1, forward strand.
ATATCCCAGCCCGATGTTACCGCCGAAGGTCGTTTGCGAGATGTAGTTCAGATTGTTGACAGCGGGGAAAAATCGCAGATCTGAATAGAACAGCGATTCTTCGTCGAGGATGTACGGAAAGGCTTCGATCGGGTAGAGCGAGCGGTCCTGCGGCACGCCCTGGCCCCAACTGCCTCCCACGCGGAACAGCGAGCCAAAACCGTTGCCCGTGCTGTTGTCGTCGTCATCGGCTCGGCAGGCGAGCGAAATTGCGAGGCCGCTCCACACCACCAGCGTGCTCAGCAAAATCCGTTTTACCGCTGTCTTCCCTGACATGAGTCGTTCCGCCTGGAGGTCAAAAACCGTCTGTGGAACGCTAAATACGCAACCTTGAAGAACGTGGCAAGATGAAAGCAACGCAGCCTGACGAGACGACTTGCGTCTCGGATCTGGAGCGCCACGAGCCTGTGCCCCAGGCTCTCGCGCCGGCTCGGTCATGGAGCCTCCCGCATCTTGAACTGCCCCGCCGGTCGTTTGGCCGGGGGGGATTCATGTGTCTGATGAGGCCGGTGTCGGCCTCGGTTGACCGGAAAGCCTGACCTTCGAGACGCTTACAGCTTGGGGATTTTGATCTCGGGATCCGACCCGATCTGATCGTACCGCGGGTCGCGGAAGCCTTCTGCCCATTTCATCCCAAACCCCTGGCTTAACTCGAATTCGGCACGTCGGGCCCACGGGGTCCCCGGATGGGTTCGGATTACAAATTCAAACTGGGACTTCGCCATCTCGAGCTGGGTTTTCAGTTCGTGCATGTCGACTTTCGTCAGCTTGATCTGCCGCTCGGTGGGTGCCAGCATTTCATGGACCCGCTGGATATTCCACACGTTGTTCTTGGGATCCTTCGTCGACGGCATCGTGTTCAGGAACGAATCGGTGGCCAGCATGAACTGAAACAGTCGCACTCGATATGCCAGCACCTGGGCGTATGCC
>JAFEBR010000603.1 GCA_018242565.1 Planctomycetota bacterium
ATGGAAATACAGCGCTGGCCCAAGTGGGCCAGCGCTGTGAGTTTTTAAATTGCCAAATTCTGCGAACAGGTCAGTTGAACAGGAAGTGACAAATGTCGCCATCCTGCATGACGTAGTGCTTGCCTTCCACCCGCAGCTTACCAGCGGCACGGATTTCTTTTTCGCTCTTGTAGTGCTCCAGGTCTTCCAGCGTATAGATTTCGGCGCGAATGAATCCCTTTTCAAAATCACTGTGGATGACGCCGGCCGCCTGGGGCGCCGTGGCCCCGATCGGAACCGTCCAGGCCCGCACTTCTTTTTCACCAGCGGTGAAATAACTCTGCAGTCCCAGCGTGCGATACGCGGCTCGCGCCAGGACCGCCAGCGACGGTTCCTTCAGCCCGCTGGCTTCCAGCATGCCCTGTCGATCGGCTTCATCCAACTCGGCGATTTCCGCTTCGAGCTTGGCGCAGACCGGGACGACTCCCGCCCCCACCTTGACGGCGAACTCGCGCACCGCCTGCACCAGTTTGCCTTCGCCCTTCAGATCATTCTCATCCACATTCGCCACGTACAAAATCGGCTTCGCACTCATGAAACCAAATGATGAGACGATCCGCCGTTCATCCTTGTCCCAATCCACTTTGCGCAGCGGTTCATCCCGCGCCAATTGCTCCTGGCACTTCTTCAACACCTCCACCCGGGCGAGCTGATCTTTATCACCACTTTTCGCGGCCCGCTCGGCTTTTGGCAGTGCCGATGCCACCGATTCGGCGTCGGCCAGCAACAATTCAATCTCGACGGTTTCAATGTCCGAGACGGGGTCGATTTTCCCCGCAACGTGAATCACGTTCGGATCCTCGAAGCATCGACACACCTGCAGAATGGCATCGACTTCGCGGATGTGTGTCAGAAATTTGTTCCCCAGGCCCTGACCTTCACTGGCCCCCTTCACGATGCCAGCGATATCGACCAGTTTCAGCGTCGCATGCACGAGCTTCTTCGGGACGATGTAACGGGTGATTCGCTCCAGCCGTTCGTCGGGAACGGGGACGATCCCCTCGTTAGGCTCAATCGTGCAGAACGGAAAATTGGCACTTTGCGCCTGCTTCGATTGCGTCAGCGCATTAAATAATGAGCTCTTGCCGACGTTTGGGAGACCAACGATACCAGCTTCCATTGTTTCCTACTCTTCACTGAAAAACTTGCGAACTGCGAAATCTCTGTGCCGGACGCCAAAGCACCGCCCGGAGAGCGGGAGTGCGGTCCCCGGCCAGGGGAACCACATCAATACTATGAGAGAGACGGCACGCGGGGGACGCGATGATCGTCAACCAGCGCCCGGGAATCAAGGGGGGACCGGGAAGAACCGCGGGGGGCGGCGAAAGTCGGCCGACTCGTAGCTCTGACATTCCTGGTGGAACCAGAACCAGGCAACGCTGAGCCCCTGCGAGCGTTAGGTGTGGACGTAAAAAAACCGCGGCGTTCTGTTGAGAACGCCGCGGCTTTTTAAAGATTCCGGCAATAACCTACTTTCGCACTGGTGGGCACTATCATCGGCTCCAGGAGCTTAACTGTCGTGTTCGGAATGGGAACGAGTGTGACATCCTGGATGTAGTCACCGGAAATTCACGAGTGCGCCAATACTCTTTCGAGTCCGCACTTCACTCGCGGTGTATAAAAATGGCAGCGGCAGAGTGTACCTTAAATCACAAAACTCTTAATCACATGACGCTCACTTTGTGTTCTTGCTCACCGGGGTGCATCACTCCGGGAAGAGCCAAGAATCAAAGTGGTCAAGCATTCGCCCGTTAGTACCAGTCAACTGAAGTGATTACTCACCTTACATCGCCGGCCTATCAACCTGGTCGTCTTCCAGGGGGCTTTCGAACTTGCGTTCAACGAAACCTCATCTTGGGACTGGCTTCGTGCTTATATGCTTTCAGCACTTATCCGAACCGTACGTGGCTACCCTGCGCTGCCTCGGACGAGACAACAGGAACACCAGAGGTACGTCCCTCAAAATCCTCTCGTACTAAAGAGAAAATCCCTCAAGTTTCGTACGCCCACAGCAGATAGGGACCAACCTGTCTCACGACGGTTTAAACCCAGCTCACGTACCACTTTAATCGGCGAACAGCCGAACCCTTGGGAGCTTCTTCACCCCCAGGATGTGATGAGCCGACATCGAGGTGCCAAACCGCTTCGCCGCTATGGACGCTCGGAAGCGATAAGCCTGTTATCCCCAGAGTACCTTTTATCTGTTGAGCGACGGCCTTTCCATCCAGCACCGCCGGATCACTAAGCCCTACTTTCGTATCTGTTCGACTGATAAGTCTCACAGTCAAGCACCCTTCTACCTTTACGCTCGGCGCCTGATTGCCAACCAGGCTGAGGGTACCATTGGGCTCCTCCGTTACCTTTTTGGAGGAGACCGCCCCAGTCAAACTGCCCAACTGACACTTTCCACCACCTGGATTCACAGCGTGGTGTTAGAATTCAAATAGGTTCAGGGTGGTATTTCAACGTCGGCTAACCTGAAACTAGCGTCCCAGGATCTTCGCCTCCCACCTATCCTACACAGAAACTACCTAAACCCAATATCAGCCTACAGTGAAGGTTCATGGGGTCTCTCCGTCTAGCTGCGGGTACGCGGCATCTTCACCGCGACTACAATTTCACCGGGTCGCTGGTTGAGACAGTGCTCCAGTCGTTACGCCATTCATGCAGGTCGGAACTTACCCGACAAGGAACTTCGCTACCTTAGGACCGTCATAGTTACGGCCGCCGTTTATTGGGGCTTCGGTTGCGAGCTTCAGGCTTGCGCCCTGACCCTCTTCCTTAACCTACCAACACCGAGCAGGCGTCAGACTCTATACTTCCTCTTACGAGTTCGCAGAGTCCTGTGTTTTTAGTAAACAGTCGCTAGAGCCGATTTACTGTGACCCGCCAGATACTATCCAGCGGGCACCCCTTCTCCCGAAGTTACGGGGTCAATTTGCAGAGTTCCTTAACCAGCGTTCTCCCGAGCGCCTGAGGCTACGCGCCTCGCCTACCTGTGTCAGTTTTAGTACGGTCGCTGTGAACGTAACCCTTAGAGGCTTTTCTTGATTGTCCTGCACATGACTTCGTGATCGTAATTGCACTCGAGACTCATCCTCGGATGTCGCGACGGATTTCCCTATCGCTACTTTGAATGAGCCTGCGGGCTATTTCAGCAGCCCGCTCACGATTCAGACAACGTCCCCCCATCGGTATTTCACAGCGGCGCAGGAATATTAACCTGCCATCCATCGTCAACGCCTTTCGGCCTGGACTAAGGGACCGGCTAACCCTGGGCGGATTTACCTTCCCCAGGAAACCTTAGGCATACGGCGGGCAGGATTCTCACCTGCCTGATCGTTACTCATTCCGACATAATCACTTCCAGGACCCTACACCGCTCCTTACGGTACGGCTTGTATCTGTCCTGGAACGCTCTCCTACCACTCAGCTTACGCTGAATCCGCTGCTTCGGCGTTCTGCTGACTCCCGATCATTATTGGTGTTAAGACACTCGACCAGTAAGCTATTACGCACTTTTTAAATGGTGGCTGCTTCTAAGCCAACATCCTGGCTGTCACTGTATCCTGACATCCTTTTTGACTAGGCAGAACTTTGGGGCCTTAGCAGGCGATCTGGGTTGTTTCCCTCTCGACCCTGAAGCTTATCCCTCAGGGACTGTCTCCCGAGTTAGTCATTACGGTATTCGGAGTTTGGCTCCGCAGGATAGCCGGGTAGGCCTCCAAGCGAATTCAGTATCTCTACCCCCGTAATGTAGTGACTCAAGGCTAGCCCTAGAGCTATTTCGGAGAGAACGAGCTATCCCCTGGTTTGATTAGACTTTTACTCCTCCCCACAGGTCATCCCCTAGTTTTTCAATACTAGTGAGTTCGGTCCTCCACGCAGTCTTACCCGCGCTTCAACCTGCCCATGGGTAGATCACCAGGCTTCGCGTCTACCTCCATTGACTTTATCGCCCTATTCAGACTCGGTTTCCCTATGGCTTCGGCCCGTAAGGCCTTAACCGTGCCAATGAAAGTAAGTCGTCGGATCATTATGCAAAAGGCACGCCGTCACCCTGCATTGCTGCATAGGGCTCCGACCGCTTGTAGGCATGTGGTTTCAGGTTCAGTATCCTCCCCTAACAGGGGTTCTTCCCATCTTTCGCTCGCGCTACTCGTTCACTATCGGTCGTCAGAGAGTATTTAGCCTTGGGAGATGGGCCTCCCGGATTCAAGCCAGGTTCCACGTGACTGGCTTTACTCGGGGTTCTACCAGGAGCCGATGAACGTTTGCATACGGGACTGTCACCCGCTACGGTCGTGCATTCCATCACGTTCTGCTGGCCATCGGTTTGTAACTCCGTATTGGTAGCCCCACAACCCCGCAGTCCGAAGACCACGGTTTGGGCTCTTTCCGTTTCGCTCGCCGCTACTTGGGAAATCGAGTTTTCTTTCTTTTCCTGCGGTTACTGAGATGTTTCACTTTACCGCGTTACTCTAGGGATCTCGGGATCAACGCCTGTTTGACGGCTTCCCCGAGCTTATCGCAGCCTTCCACGCCCTTTCTTCTGACGCCAAGACATCCCCCACACGCCCTTAGTAGCTTGACCACAATGATCCTTGCCTCTCAACCGACTGACGTCTCTGCACCACTCCACGTCCCGCCCAGAATTGCTTCTGAACAGTCCGCCTCGCGATACCGATCCGCCCTCGGCCGGTAAACAAGGTCGCCAATCTATCTGCCAGTCCGAAGACTGACCGACGATCGACAACACGCCATGTTCCTAAGAGTTTTGTTTATTCCTGACACGCTCGGCTTCAGGGAATAAATTCCCCGAAAGCATTGCGCATCGGTTTAAGATGCCACTCTTGCCGCTACCAAATTGCCAAAGAACAAACCGCAAACCAACTGCCAATACTCCGGCGTTGCTTTGCGGCACAACCTAAAATGGGCTGAAGCAGTACCGACCAAACCAGTCACCACTTCCGTGACTGACCTTTCGAGACTGCTTCAAACCACCGGGGCTTGCCGCTGACGTGGGTGAACTTTAGCGTACCTCGGTTCGTTTTGCAAGCCACTCTGCTCGGTTCTTTTTCGAATTCTTCACACAAGGTCGAGCTCGGTAATCCAGACACACGGTACGACCTGCACCAGGTCTGCCGACAGGCCTGGCCAGAGTCACCATAAACCACAACCGGAAAAGCACTTACGAAAAACGGATCCTGTCCAGCCCCGTGAGTGCCGGGATCATCAACCCCCACCCCACGGCGGCAATTCAGTGCCACTCACCTGTTTTACCCAGCCAGCCACGCCATTGGCTCGGGTTCAAGCCAAAACGTCCTTCACGATCGATCCGTGGACATCAGTCAGTCGATAATCGCGCCCGAGGTGATTCCAGGTCAACCGGGTGTGATCGATCCCCAACAGGTGCAACATTGTGGCATGCAGATCGTGAATGTGCACTTTGCCCGACACCACCCGGTAACCTAAATGATCGGTTTCACCCCAGGTCAACCCCGGCTTCACACCGCCCCCGGCCATCCAGGCACAAAAACTCTCGGGCTGATGCTCACGCCCGTGGGTGTCGATCGGGGCCGTACCGCTCAAATCCTGACTCCAGGGGGTGCGACCGAATTCACCCGACCATAACACCAGCGTGTCTTCCAGCATGCCCCGCTGCTTGAGATCCTTGATCAGCCCCACGACCGGTCTGTCGGTCTGGTCGCACAGCCGCGGCAGGTTCCCGCGAATGTCGCCATGATGATCCCAGCCATCCATCGTGACCTGCACGAAACGTACGCCCGACTCGCTCAATTTCCGAGCCAGCAGGCAGGCCCGGCCATTCCGATCGCTGGCGCGACCACTCCCGACGCCATACAGATCGAATGTGGCCTGCGTTTCTTGTGACAAGTCCACTAATTCGGGGGTCGTTGTCTGCATGCGAAACGCGAGCTCCATATTCTCAATCATGCCTTCCATGTTGAGATCACCCTGCAGATCTGACACCAGGCGCTGGTTCAAGCGCTTCGTCAACTCGATCCGCTGCCGTTGAATCTCCACGCTGGCCGAGGCGTTCCGCAGATTTTCAACCGGCAACGTCTTCTCATCGAGGGGCACAGTGAGCGGAGTTCCCTGGTGTGCCGCGGGCAGAAAGCCCGAACCATACGTCCGAACGCCAGGCGCATGAATGCTCACAAAGCTTGGCAAATTGCGATTCTCGGTTCCCAGCCCATAACTGATCCAGGCCCCCATCGAAGGCCGTACCTCGGTGAACACGCCGGTGTGAATCTGGTTCGTGGCGCTGGCATGCTGCGGATTATCGGCAGTCATCCCGCGCATCAGACAGATGTCGTCGGCGATCGTCGAAAGCTCGGGCAGCAGATCGGAAATCATCATTCCCGACTGACCCCGCGGCCGCACCGGGGACATTGCCGCCAGTGCCAGGTACTTTTCCGTGCCCACCTGGATCACTTCGGGCCGCAACGGCGAGTCGATTTTCTGACCATGCTTTTCGCGTATGAACTCTTTCGGATCGAACAGATCCTGCTGCGACGGCCCCCCCGCCATGAACAGAAAGATCACCCGCTTGGCTTTCGGCTCCCGACCGGGCAGCCGCGCCGAGTCCGAGTTCAATCCGGCATGAACCATGTCGGCCAGTGCCAGACCACCAAAACCACAGGCGGCCTGGGCCAGCATCCGACGACGATTAACCGGCAGATTCAACAACATTTCGGCAGTTTCCTCACAGACGGAAGATAAATTCGTTCGATGCCAGCAGCGAATGGCAAAGTTCCAGCCACAGCAGCGACTCGCGCTCCCGCGCATCGGACGGATTCGCGGACGATTCGAGTTGATTCAAAAACGTCAAAACCTCGGCGCGTTCCACCGCAGTGACGGGCCGGTTGTAGACGGTCAGCCAGAGTTGGGCGAGCCGTGCCTCCCTTTCAGGAAATTCGGCCAGGAGACGATCGGCGAGCGCTTTCGCCCGTTTGCGAAACAGCTCGTTATTCATCACGAACAGTAATTGCGTAGGCACAACCGTCTGCGCCCTTTGCCCGGCGATCTGAGCCGGGTTCACAAAGTCGAAATGCGCACGAATGCGATCCAGGCCTGTCGTGTTCGTACGCAGCACGGGCAGATAGATAGACCTCTGAAACTCCTGCACCGGCCGAGGTTTGCGGTGCGAATAATTGGGCGGATTGACCCCGACTTTGACGAGATCGCCGCAGTTTTCCACTTCCTCGAGCACGAGGCCCGGGCCACCTTCGCAGGCTGCCAATTCGCCACTGACGGCCAGCAAACTATCGCGCAGCGCTTCGGCATCCAGACGCAACCGGTTCATTCTCCATACCAAGCGATTGTCAGGGTCCACCTGCATCGCGGCGGGGTTATTGGCGGCCCCTTGGCGATACGTCCGGCTCAGGACCAGCGCACGAATCAACTG
>JAFEBR010000604.1 GCA_018242565.1 Planctomycetota bacterium
GATGCCATTGTGACCAATCCTCAATCGTCTGCGACCGAACGTGGCACAGCGTGGGGTGCACTGGGCAAGGTCCACCTGGCCTATGGATTCCTCGAATCGGCCGCCGGTTGCTTCCACAATGCCGTGGCCCTCGACCCAACTGACTTCCGTTGGAGTTTCTATCTCGCCCATGCCTGCCAACTGGATGGGAAATCGGCCACCGCTTTACCAGCGATCGAACGGGCCTTGCAGCAGATGCAGTACGACTCGTCGGCGACGCCAGCCGACGAATTGGCCGGCGTCCTATTCCTGGCTGAAGTGCAGATGCAATTGAATCAGCCCGAAGAGGCACGCGACAATCTTGAAGCCGCGCTGCAGGCGAATCCCCAATGCGTCTTCGCGCTGGTCAAATTAGGGCAGATCGCCTCGGAGGCCGGCGAAAGCGACTTAGCCCTCGACTATTACCAGCGGGCTCTGGCGCTGGTCCCGAACCGCGACGAAATCCGCTATCGCCTGGCCACAGAGTACCGGCGTCGAGGCGAACTCGAACTGGCCGCGAAATTCGCCAGCTCGTCCAACCCCACGCAAAACCCAATCCGCTACGCCAATCCCCTGATGGCGGCACTCGAGTCGCTGAACATCAGCGCCAAGCATCAGAATTTTCTGGGGATGCGGCATTACGCCGCCGGTCGTTTCCAACCCGCCGCCGACCACTACGCTCGCGGCCTGAAAGCAGACCCTGAAAACATCGGTGTGCGCGGCAATCTGGGCCTGGCACTGCTCAGCCTGGGTAAACCAGCCGAAGCACTGCCCCATCTCATGGAGGCCCGTCGCCGACTGCCAGACAGCGAAGAATTTCGAGTCGGCTGGATCAAAGCGCTGGCCGTCGATCCGACGACCCGCAACAGCGCCATCGCAGAAGCTCAGACCTGGCACCACGACCAACCGCGTAACCTGATGGCACTCGAACTGTTGGCCGATGTGCTCATCCAGGGAGAACAATTCGAAACCTCACTGACCACCTGCCTGCAGGCCGCTGCGGTTGACCCGACCCAGCCCTGGCCCCGGCTGAAACAGGCCCGGGCACAAGCCGCCTTGAAGCGCTACCGTGAAGCCCGAGAGACCCTGGAACAGGCCACCCGGAGTTTTCCCAACGATGACAATGTCCGCCATTCACTGGCCCGTCTGCTGGTGACCTGCCCGGATGGCGCGGTACGCGATGGCCCTCGGGGCTACCAGTTGCTGACCGACCTGTTTAAAGCCAACCCCACCGTCACCCGGGGTGAAAGCCTCGCATTCGCCCTGGCCGAGACTGGCAAATTCGACGAAGCCCTCAAGCGCCAGCGCTGGGCCCTGCAGACCTGTGGCGATGTGTTCGGGCCAGAAATCCGTGAGCGCCTGGAAGCCGGACTGCGGTACCTCGAAGCCCAGCACCCCTGCCGCGAAGCCTGGCCCTTTGGGGGGCTGCTGTCGGACTACCAAAAGCCCCATTAGCCCCCGTACCAGTGACCCAGCACCGGCCAAACCCAATTCGACTCCCGCGTTTCCAAATGGCCAGGGGAAGGAGTCCTCAGGGTCCATTTGGACAAGAATCTCGAATTTGGCAATTCTGGATTTTTGCCATCCGTCGGGTTTGCCATTTTTCGAGCCCGTGCTAAAATACTTTCGAGTTTCAGCCGCTCCTGTTGTTGTTTTGCTGGCCCGAGGCAACACGGTCGAGCGGCTGGCTCATTCTTTGAGGTAGCCAAACTCACGTAATGGTCCCGTCGCTTCCAGCAGCGAGATCACAAGCCAAAGCTATGAAAAGGCTTGCACAAAAGCAACCAACCGCATTTGACCCGTTCCGGCCAGTCCGCATCATAGGCTTCCGCTGCTTCGAACTTTGCCGCGAGACCGGAACATTTGGTCAATTTTTGTGTTGAAACTCTTTGTCCCGCAATTCATGTTCCGATGGATTCGGCCAGACCGCAGGCACTTGTATACGGCTGGGAACAAAAATACGGGACACACCGATCAGCACGATTCTGGCGGACCGCGTCCTACCGGCCTTGGCCCCGTCAAATTCAGGGAGTGACGTCCCGAAAGGGCTTTTGCGACTCGTACAATTTCAGCCTCAGGCGCGCATCAGCCACCGGACCACTGCCGGGACGCAGCATCGTCATCGCTTTGTTCTGATAACGCAAAGCCGATTTGAAATCGCCCGACTCGGCATACGCCGCCGCCAGGGTTTCGATCGCCAGGGAGTCCTGCCAATCAGACAGTTCACACGCCTTGCGCGCCGCCATGACGGCACGCGGACCATCGCGGAACTTGCTTTGCGGACACGTCCCTCGGATCCAGGCCTGCAATTGCCAGACAGGATAGAGTTGCGGATCGGCACGCAACGCGGCGGCACAATCCTTCAAGGCCCCCTCGAATTTCTCCTGCATGCCCAGAGCCAGGGCACGGTGCATGAGGGCCTCGGCATTCTGTGGTTCCAGGCGGAGTGTTTCATTCCAATCCGCAATCGCCAGCTTCAGCTCGCCACGCTGCCGACGCAGAATGCCGCGCAAAAAGTAGTTTGAGGCATCCTGCGGATCGAGTTTGATGGCACGCGAGAAATCGGCTTCTGCTTTATCGAGCTTGCCCAGTTCTTGCCAGACGATCGCGCGCAGCGAATACGCGTCGGCATTGTGGGGATCCAGTTCGATGGCAATTTCAAATTCGGTACGGGCCCGTTCGAACTCGCCACGGTCCTGATAAATCAAACCACGGTACAGGTAAGCATCTACCTGTCGCGGGTTCTGTTGAATCGTCGCGTTGAGCCGTTCGAGTGTTTGCCGCTGCGACTGGTCGACACCCAGACACCAGCCAGACAGCACCAGGCACAGTCCGCCAGCGCACAGGATTTTCGTCAATCGCCAACCTGCCATGAGAACCAATTTCACAAACGGACTACAGTTACTGCAGGTCGCGGGGGAAACCCCGGCCCAACGCCCCGGCGTTTACGGAATCCAACCAAACAACATAGCGCCTCGATTCGGCGCGTCACGCCGAACGTTAGGCTAACGCGACGCAGCGGGTCAATGGCGAGTTGGCCCTTGGAAAACCGGTCGAAAACGAAAGACCAGCCCGCATGGGATTGATTCCGAAACCGCCAGCGGGCATGCCGAATGGGCTTTCACAATCGAGCGGGTCGTGGCCGTGGGCCGGCCACCCGATTGTTCCACGCAGACGCACGGCGCCGACAAATTGAAAACTTGTCTCACGACGAGAGGATTAGATCTCGTCGAGCTTGCGAATGATCGTGGCGTTCTTTTCCAGTTCTTCGAACAGGGCCTTGCTGGCCTTGGCCCATTCGTCGGTCTTCAAATTCGCCTTGATGTCTTCCTGCACCGCGGCGAACGGTTTGTAATCTTTCGCCTGACGGTCAACGACGCGAATGATGGTGATGCCTTCATCTTCTTCGACCGGATTACAGGGGACACCGAGTGGTTGTTCCAGCAACACGTTGTTCAACGTGTCGTTGGCCAGAATGCCCTGGGGAGTCCATCCCCGCGAGCCCCCCTTGGAGGCGTTGGGACCGTTCGAGTTTTCCCGGGCGATGGTCGTAAAGCTCTCACCGGCCGCCAGCCGTTTTGAAATGTCTTCGGCTTTCTTGCGGGTGGCTTCCTTACCGCCATGCTTCGAGAACTTGAGCGTGATCTGCTCCCATTTCACCTGGGCGGGAATGGCGTACGTTTCTTTGTGCTCGTTGTAGTACTTCAGCAGTTCGATGCGCTCAAAATTGGCCTTGGGAGCCACCTTGGTCATGATGAACTGCTGTGCCAGTTCGCGGTTCCGATTGCGGGTCCGCAGAATATCGATGCTCCAGCCATTCTTGCGAATGGCCTGCTCAAATTCCGCTTCCGACTGGCAATTCTGCTCTTTGATATTCTTGGGCAGAATCTCTTTGTTGAACATCTCGTCAATACGTCGCGAGATTTCCTTGAGCTGTTCAGGCTTCAGCTTGGCCCGCAACGCCTGCAGCAAGAGCAGTTCTTCCACGGGACGCTGCAGGCGTTGATCGACCTCTCGGCGACGCCATTCGCGAAACTGCTCGGGTTTCAGATTCTTTTTGAGTTGCTGAATGTATTCCTGCGGAATGTCGCGCAGTACATCGTCAAGGAAAATCGGTTCGCCATTGACGGTCGCCACGACGACACCTTCTTCAATACGGACACCATCTCCTTCGACCTGAATCGTCGTCGGCAGATTGGTCAACGTATCGCTGCCCAGGGGAGCAAAGGCTTTGTTGGCGGGTTCTTCGAGATCGGCCGTCGCGACAGCACCACCAGAGGTCCCGGTGGCATTCGTTGGCAGAACGCGACCAGTCGGGCGTTTCGTTTTGCCGGTTCCGGCAACCGCCGCGGTTCCTGTGCCAGAGGCCGAGTCCTTCCCGTTTGCCGCCACGTTGCCGGCAGCACCGGCCGAGCCAGAACCCCGATTCGCATCGGCGGTCCCCGCTTCTCGGGCGCGCGGGCTCGAGTCGGCGGTCTGTTCAGCTGAATTCTCGGCAGCCACAGACGCGAGACGATTCGCCGCGCCCGGTACGCCCGCACCGGCCTTCGTGCCGATCCCGGGGGCATTGGGTGTCGCGGGGGCACCGTCACTGGCGGACGAACCATCGAGACCGACCGTGGGAGTGTCTGTCTCCGGCTCCGCCTGTGCCAGCTTCGTTCGGCCAGCGGTGTCGGCTTCGACAGCAGCAGGTTTTTCCGATTTCGTTCGGCTCGCTGACTGCATCCCTTTGCAACCAGGAAACAGCGTGAGGGCGACAGCTAAAGTCAGCTTGCCACACTGTGAACGTACCGGCCTCGAAAGGGGCTCATCCATGAGATACCCGGTCGTCGCGGCGCTACGACTGATGATTAAGTTGTGGGAGGGGAAATCGAGACGTGAGTGAAGGAGCGGGATTATACAGATCCGGCCATTGGCTGCAACAGCGCTTTGAGAGCCCCCAGCAAACTGTTTTTTTCGCGGGTCAGCGTGGGGTCGACGTAATAGGCGCTGCGTCGATCGACAACCCTTAAGCGTCGACCGGAAAGGGCCGCCAGCTTTTCGATCCGGCCCCGGTCGCGATATTGCAGCACCAGGTCGGCCCCTTCCAGGTGAATGTCGTCGATCTGCCAGACCTGCGACAACAACTGCACTCGTTTCAATTCGACCATATTCTCAACCGACTCGGGCACGGGACCAAACCGGTCGCGAAGTTCAGCTTCCAACTCGGCAAGCTGGGCCAGCGTCTCCACCCGTGAAAACTTGCGGTACACCTCAATTTTCTGCCGACCGGGTGGCACGTACGACCCCGGCAAATAGGCCGGAAACGGCAGATTGATCGCCACGTGCCGCACCTCGCGGATCGGTTCGTTCTTCAATTGCCGCACCGCATTTTCCAGTAACTGGCAATACAGTTCGTAGCCCACCGACGCGATGTGCCCGCTCTGTTCCGTACCCAGAATGTTGCCCGCGCCGCGGATTTCGAGGTCGCGCATGGCGATTTTAAAGCCAGCCCCCAGCTCGCTGAATTCCTCAATGGCCTTCAGCCGTTTCGCAGCGGTGCTCGTCAGGCTCTGTCCTTCTTCCAGCAGCAGGTAACAGTAGGCACGATGCTTATAGCGTCCTACCCGGCCTCGCAACTGGTGCAGGTCGGCCAATCCATACTTGTCGGCCTGGTGAATGAAAATTGTGTTCGCGTTCGGAATATCGAGCCCACTCTCGATAATCGTGGTGGCCATCAAAATGTCGAGCTTTCCGCCGACGAAGGCCACCATGGTTTCTTCTAACTGGTGCTCGCCCATCTGGCCGTGCACGATGCCGATGCGGGCCTCGGGGACAAACGACTGAATGCGGTCAGCCAGGGTTTCGATATCGTAAATGCGATTGTGGACGAAGTAGACCTGCCCGCCTCGGTTCAACTCGCGCACGATTCCCTGCCGAATCAGTTCCCCATCGAACCGGCTGATCCGGGTTTCAATGGCCAGTCGATCATGCGGCGGTGTCTGCAGGTTGGAAATATCACGGATCCCCAGGAGCGACAGGTGCAGCGTGCGCGGAATGGGGGTCGCCGAGAGGGTCAGTACATCGAGCTCCAGCCTCAGTCGTTTCAGCATCTCCTTGGCTTCGACGCCGAATCGCTGTTCTTCGTCGATGATCAACAGCCCGAGATCACTGAACTTCACGTCCGGCTGCACCAGCCGATGGGTGCCGATCACCAGGTCGACCTGTCCTGACTGCAACCCCTCCAGAATTTTCTTCTGTTCCCCTTTCGTCCGAAATCGCGACAGCACCTCGATTGTGAAGGGGAACTCGGCCAGGCGTTCGCAAAAGGTCCGGTAGTGCTGCTCGGCGAGCACCGTGGTCGGCACGAGCACTGCCACCTGTTTACCGGCGTCAATGGCCTTGAATGCACCGCGCAAAGCGACTTCGGTCTTACCGTAACCCACGTCGCCACACACCAGGCGATCCATCGGACGAGGCGCCTGCATGTCCCCCTTGATCGCGGCAATACCGGACAACTGGTCGTCGGTTTCGGTATACGGAAACGCAGCTTCGAACTCCTGTTGCCAGTGACTGTCGGGAGGAAACGCAAATCCGGGTTTAGCGGCCCGGGCCGCCTGCAACGTCACCATATCCGAGGCCAAATCAACCAGCGCTTCAGAGACCGCCCGTTTGCGATTCTCCCAACTGTTCGATCCGATTTTCGACAGCGTGGGGGTCGATTTCGCGCCCCCCACATATTTCTGAACCAGATGAATCAGCGATGTGGGCACGAACATCTTGACGGCATCGCGGAATTCCAGCACCAGGTGTTCTTCCTGGGCTTCTCCTTCTCCCAGCAACTGCATGCCACGGTACCGGGCGATGCCTTTCGTCAGGTGGACGACGAGTTCGCCTTCGGACAATTCCAGAAAACTGTCGATGGCACGACTCTCGAGCCGCGCCTTGGCCACCTTGGCGGGCGCCGCCCGACGGATATCACGCCGACCGAACAGTTCGTGATCGCTGATGACGATCAACCGATCGCTGACGAGCCGAAAGCCCCGTAGAATGTGCCCCTCGCAGAGCGCCACTCGCCTGGTCGCGGGCAAGTCGGTCTCGGCCAGCAGTTCCGTGAGCCGCTCCTTTTCGCCGGCGTTGTGGCAGGCAATTAAGACCTGCTCGTCACGTCCGACAACCTTGGCCAGTTCCCCGATGACTTCAGCCGCAGGCACGTTGAACCGCTCCACCGACTCTGTTCGCAGGTGGCAGATCGTTTCGGCCGTCGCGCCCGAAATCGCGGCCAGCGTCACCGTCGGAAACTCGATACACCGCTTAAACGTGGCTTCGGTGCTGTAAAAGCCACGCGGATTGTCCAGGCGGCCGAGGTAATGCCGCCCTTCGTCGAGCATGTCAGTTAATTCAACCAGCGCAATCCAGCTTCCGGCAGGCAGCCAGTCGACAACATGCCCGGCACCGTAAGCCGCTTCGGAGTCACTCACAACCGACGGCCTCTTTGCGTTTTCCGCCTCGTCGCTGACCGGTTGTGCGATGCCCAGCACGGTCACCCCGGCGCAAGGCAGGTCTTCGATTTTTCGTTGAGTCGCCGCGTCAAACCGCCGAATCGACTCAATTTCGTCGCCAAAAAACTCGATCCGCAGGGGCTGCGCGTCCGCTTGCGGATAAATATCGAGAATCCCCCCATGCATGCTGAATTCGCCGGGCAACTCGATACCCGCCACCCGCACAAACCCGCGTTCGAGCAGCCAGCTGACGAGTATGTCGGGGTCTGTCGATTCCCCCACCCGCAGCGTCCGGGTCGCTGCGGTCATCTGCTGCCGGGATGGAACCGGCTGCAACAACGCCGGGAAACTCGTGATCAACACGCGGGCCGGAGGCCCCGTTTTGACGCAATCTGGATTGCTGGGTTCGGCGGTCCCGGCAGCAGCCCGCTCGAGTTCCCGCAGGATCCGCATGCGGCCCGTGTAAATCGGATCGGTTGCCTGCTGAGCCCGGGGCACCGATTCCCAAGCCGGCAAGATGGAGGGTTCACGTCCCAGAAACCCGGCCAGATCAACCGCAAAGTCATCAACTTCACTGATCCGCGGCAACACCACCAGCAACACCGGACCGGCCGCCGCGGCCGTCTGCTCGCCCGCCGGTTCACTCTTTTTCTTACCGCCCCGTTTGCGGGTCTGCGGCGCGGCGGTGAGTGCGGCCGTCGCCAGCGCGCAGGCTGAGCCCCAAGCGCCGTCGATCGCGGCACTATCGCCACGAATGAGGGCCTGTTGTACTTCTGCGAACCCTTCGGCCATCCGCATCACTTCGACGAGATCGCTCAGGTCCGCAATTTGCCGCGGTTGAGACGTCGACATACTCACTCGGGGGGAATTTTATCGGCGAATGCCAAAATGACCAGCAAGCCGCGGTATCGCAGCCAACCCGGGCATCGTTCAAACGGCCCTCGGGACCGTGAAATCGACCAGAAGACACGAGGCCGGCCTGAAGAAACTTCTGCCTTGAACCGTCGATTCACCAGGTCTCAGCGCGAAAGCACGGAGAGCAACCGGATAACCGTTGCCAAATCACACGCTGAACGAGAAAATCCAGCATTACGCACAGACGTTCATCTGCATACATCCCTGGCTCGACTGAGATGCCACGTAAACCATCGCGGAAACCCATCGTCACCTCGGCCGCAAGTCGAAGCCGCACAGACGTTGCCAAGCTGGAGGACATCCCCAATATCGGACCGGCCAGTGCTGGTGACCTGAGGCAACTGGGCATCACGCAACCAGCCGAACTGCGCGGCCGTGACCCATACAAACTCTATGACGAACTGTGCCGGATCACAGGGCAACGCCACGACCCATGTGTGATCGACGCCTTCATCTCGGCCGTGCGCTATATGGAAGGGGCCCCGGAAGCACCGTGGTGGGAATACACCGCGGAGCGCAAGCGGGTCCTGACAGAACGGGAATCCGGCCGCCACTGATCACGGTGCGGCCTCCCGCTTCATTCCAGCAGCGAAGGTCGATCTTGTTCGTCGAAGACCCAGGGCAATTGCACGGCTTCGAGACGATCGATCAGCCCTTCGGAACCATGTTTCTGCTTGTAGGCCCGTTCGGCATCAGAAATTGGGATATGCCAGAGGAACGAAACAGGGTCACCCTCGACTTCGAACGAGTAATCCCGGTGGTCGTTCACCAGCGGCCGCAGAAAAAAGGCATTCTTCCAGGGAGTATCGGGCACCGCAGGATGTTCCCAGCCAATGGTATGATGTGAATCCAGATAAAATCCGTCGAACAGTGGCAGCCAGGCCATATCGTGCAGACGTCGGGCATGCCCCGCAGTGCATTGCGGAAAGTACTGTATCAGTTCACGACGCGGCCATTCAATTTCATGTTCGGGAGCCTCCATGCGCTGATCCGACATGCCGTTCGTGACCGCGACTTCGATGACCCGCAGCGCCGTTTCCATCTGGTAGACGAAAATGTCAATGAGAAAATGCTCATCCGGTTGCGGGAACAGATCGTGCGGCGAAAAGATCTTCGCAGGCTGCCCGCCGAACAACTCCGCATAGGCCCGCGTACGCTGGGCCGTACACGCCTGGTGATGCTCAACAATGTCGTGCATGGTCTGTTTTCCCGATGCCAAGAACTTCAATTTCGAAAACTATGGCGGAATGTCTCTGCGGTTTCAACGCGGGGCCACACCCGCGGCAGTCGTCGGCATCTGCAGAAACTCCGGGTCAACCAGGCAGCGGAGGCCGGCCCGATCTGCGGGAATTGAGCCCCGGCGAAATCAATTCAGGATGTACAGGCCCATAACATCGCGGCGAGCGGTTCAGGGTCGGCCAGTCGATGATCGGTGCCGACCTCGATCAGTGATTCGGCCGGCACACCGCTGTTGGCCACCAGTTCCAGTGAATGGGCATAAGAAACCACATCATCCGCGCGACTATGGAGAATGACCGTCCCGGGTTTGACCGTGCGGACAGTTCCCCATCTTTTCCAGGCCGGGCACAGCAGTACCAGCTTGGCCCTCGCAACCTGGAGATTCATCGCCACGGCTCCACCGCGACTCGAGCCCACCACCACGTCGGGTTGACGATGGTCAAATGCTTCCTGTGAAATCCGCACCGCTGCGGCGAAATCGTCATCAGGCAACGAAGGATTGTAAACCGTGTGGCCGTGGTTGATGAGATAGGTCGGTTTCACTCCACCGGGAACCGAGTGCCAGCCGTGTAGAAACAGAATCTTCATGCACGAATTATAAGGCACGGGCAACACACCGACAGCGCCGTTGCCCCCTGCGGGACAGACGGCGGTCGAAACTCGAGAATTCGTTCGATCGGATCCGATTTCAGCGAACCCTGTCAGCGGACAAAGCGTCAGGATCCACGAAAATTTGATCAGCAACGGAAGCCGAGCCGATTTGGCGTTACCCTGCGGACCGTTACAATGCGATCGTGTTTATCGATCGTCGTGAGAACGGTCGAACGACTCGGCGTGCACGCAGCCAAAAGGTATCGGGATGGCTTCCCCAGGCCTCTGCGGCTGTGGCCACTGACAAACAATTGAATATCGCACTGCATATTGAACTACAGCCTGGATATGACGACCGCATCTGCAGCCCAGCCAATATATATCGTTGACGCGTTCACCGCCGAGCCGTTTCGGGGGAATGCGGCGGCCGTTTGTCCACTCACCGCCCCGGCGGATGAAACCTGGATGCAGCAGGTCGCCGGGGAAATGAATCTTTCCGAGACGGCCTTTCCCGTCCTGCGGGGAGAGCGCTTTGCGTTGCGCTGGTTTACCCCCATGGTGGAGGTCGACCTCTGCGGGCACGCGACGCTGGCGACCGCACACGTGCTGTGGGAACAGAAATTGGTGCCGGCCGGCAAGCCGATCGAATTCGAGACCCGCAGCGGCCTCTTGACCTGCACGCCTCATGGCCAGTCGATTCAACTCGACTTCCCGGCCACTCCCGCGACCCCCATCGCCCCACTCCCCGTGCTGAACGCCGCATTGGGGGCGGCGCCGTTGTCACTGGGCAGCAATGGCTTCGACCTGATCGCCGAATTTGGCAGTGAGGCCGATGTGCTGGCACTCACTCCCGATTACGGTCGACTGGGTCAGATTCCAGTTCGAGGCGTGATCGCCACGGCCCCTTCGAGTGATCCCCAATACGATTTTGTCTCCCGGTTTTTCGCCCCGTCGGTCGGAGTCAACGAAGATCCGGTCTGCGGGTCATCGCACTGTTGTTCGGGCCCCTTCTGGGCCGCCCGCCTGGGCAAGACCGAATTGCGGGCACATCAGGTTTCCACTCGCGGCGGCATCATCGGCATCCGCGTGACCCAGAACCGGGTCTACCTGAGTGGCCAGGCAGTGACGGTCGTCCGGGGAACGCTCACTTCCTGACACAGAAAAGCCAGCCACTCGCGCGTCCCGCAACCACCAGCGTGCTCGACCACTGCTCGATCAGCGATTAAGATAACGAGAGAGGTCCAGTCGACAGCCACGGGGCAGGGCGCCCGCCTACCAGGGAGACAAAAAAATGAAGTCAACCGGCATGTTTCTCGTATCGGCAACCAGTCTGTTGCTGGGAGTGTTCGCATGCATCTCCCTGTCAACTCCTGACCAGGTCGTCGCCCAGGAGAAATCGAAACCGGCCAAAAAGAATGCCAAAGCGGGCAAGGCCAAACCTGCCGTCAACACTAAGAACCTCGACGTGAAGGCCGATCAACTGCAGTCGTCGTTCACTCGCGACGCCGAAGAACTGGCCACGCAATATGCCGACGCGGGCTTTCCCGAAAAGGCCCGCGCCATTCTCGAATCCGCACTGGCGGTGAACCCGCAAGCGGCCAGCGTGCAGAAAAAGCTCGAGCAGATCAAAGAGAATGTAATGAATGCCAATGTTATCGAACTCGACGTCAACGCGGCACATGGCTGGGATACATTCGACGTGCTGGTCGCCGAAAATCAGCCGGTCCGCATTCGTGCCGAAGGGTCGTATAAATTTGATTCGGGCCCCAATTCCCTGACCGCCGCCGGGTTCGTGCAGAAAGACCCCGGACAGGACATGCTCCCCAATTTTCCCTGCGGTGCGCTTTTGGGGATGGTGGTCATTGAACCAGGCAAATCGGGAAAGCCGTTCCTGATTGGAGAACATCTGGACTTTGTCCCCAAAGAGAGCGGCACGTTGCTGCTGCGGGTCAATGCGCCTCCCGGAAATCGCAATGCAGGAAAGTTGAAGGTTGCCATCAGTGGCCATGTCCAGTCTCATTAGTGTCCTTGGAGAAGTGCCCGCGAACTATCCCTGCGGGTGCGGGCAATTGCATCCGCGACAGTCCCA
>JAFEBR010000605.1 GCA_018242565.1 Planctomycetota bacterium
CTTTGCCGTCGGTCGCCGGGGAAGGGGTCGCGTGACTGGCGGTATCGTGGATTTTCTCCAGTACCGCATGCGGCGCCGCAGCCTGCCACAGTTCCCGCCCCGTCTGCCGATCGAGGCAGATCGTCAACAACTGGTCATCCCGTTCCGCCGTCAAATACAGGCGGTCGCCAAAAATCGCGGGTGAAGAATGCCCCGCGGGAAACTCACGCTTCCAGATCACGTTGGTTTCGGGACCGACGGCATCGGGGAGCTTTTCGTCGCGCTCGGCTCGACCCGCCGCGTTGGGACCCCGAAACTGTCCCCAATTACCCGCAATGGCCAAAACCGGGAAGACGCCGCACAAACTGCCAATCAACAGCACCAGTTGGCAACGATGTCGCATAACCAATTCTCAAATGCGTGAGGGTTCTGAAGGAAGGGGCGGTCGCTTGGTTTCCCGTGACAGAACCTCGGCGTATTCGGCCGGGTTCAACCACGGGCCTCTATCATAAACCAAGTTTGATCTGTGCGAAAGAAGCCGGCCCCGGTGTGGCGTGCCGTTCGAACGCACAATCAGCGAGCCAGAATTTCGCGACCGCGACGGCGGAGCGTCTCGAGCAGTTGCGCCAGATGCTCGGGAGTCGTCAACGGATTGATCAGGGTGCAGCGCAGTGCGGCGACACCACCACTCATGGTGGGGACGAGGTAATACTCACCCGATTCAATGACCGACCGCCGCAATTGCCACTGAAACTCACTCAACCGCTCAGGCGGCGCTCCCTGCAATTCCGCCGGCACGTGCCGAAAAACGACGATGTTACATTCGGGCTCATGGAGCGGCACGAAATCGGGAGCCGATCGCAATTGTTCGTAAAAGGCTCTCCCCAAGTCGAACGTGACATCGACCAGGTCGGCGAACAATTGCGGACCGAACAGCGCCCACACCCCCCACAGCCCCAACGCCGCCGCTCGCTTTGTGCACTCCATCGTGCGCAAGGCGCTGTCGTAGTCCCGCATATCGGGAGCCGACGGATCAAACAGATAGGGAGCATTCTGGCGGAACGCCTCGAAACTGTGCTGCCGATTTTTGTAAAACAGGAACGCGCACAGTGCAGGCACAAACAGCATCTTATGGGCATCCAGCGTAAAACTGTCAGCCCGTTCCAAACCGGCGACCAGATGTCGATGCCGTCGGCTCAATAAGGCGGCCCCGCCATGCGCCGCGTCCACATGCAACCAGACTCCATGCTGCTCACAAATATCGGCGATCGGTTCCAGGGGATCGAACGCACCAATCGGCGTCGCGCTGGCACAAGCTGCCACGGCGACAATCGGGTGGCCTGCGGTCTGTAACTCAGAAATGATTGTTTCCAGTTGCCGGGGATCGAGCCGACGGCGATCGTCCAGAGGCGCTTTGACGACATTTCGCGTTCCCATTCCCAGAATGCCAGCCGAACGAGCGATGCAATAATGCGCGTCAGCCTGCACGATCAGTTTGGGTGACTTGCCGCGGGCCATTCCGGCGTCCCGACCGAATTGCTCGACGGGCGCACCCGTTGAATCCGGGTTGGACCATTCGGCAGGTGCGAGTCCATGTTCCCACGACTCTCCCAGAGTCACATTGCGTGCCACCAGCAGTGCCGTCAGGTTCGCCAGCGAGGCTCCATGCGTCACAATTCCAGCGTAGGCGCCTTCCTGCCAGCCCAGACAGGCTCCCAACTCGGAGACCATGGCGCGTTCGACGGCGGTCGCCCAGGGACCCATTTCATAGACCCCCATGCACTGGTTTGTCACGGCCCCCAGAGCGTCAAACAATCCCGCCAGTGGAACCGGCGCCGGCACCTGGTGTCCCACATACCGCGGATCATGCAGATTGATCCCCTTCTGCAGGGCCGTTTGAATAAGCTCTTCAAAACGACTCGCGAGAGGATCGGCTGGTGTGTGGTGACCGCTCGTAGAGACCGCGGAGTTCGCGCGTTCGAACTCCGCCCCGCCCCGGGCTAGATCTATCGCCGCCGCGACGTTCGCGTGCGGATCAGCCCAGTTCAACACGCGAGCTTTTGAGTGTTCGACCGACTGCAGATGCTGATGCAGTGAGTCCACCAGGATTCGCCCGGCCTCCGCAAACAACTGCGGATCATACGCTGACGCGATGCGGCGACGGGCCGCGGTCAGATCGACTTCGTGCCCCAGCATGTTCACCCTCCGTAGCGCCACTGTCGGTACTGCGATTGCCCGCGAGCCGCGGACTGACCGGGCCATGAGTCGCTGCGCCAGCGTCCGTGCTGATCATCGGATGTCTGATTGGCGAGGTAGGCCAGTTGATCGCCCGGATCCCAGCGTGCTTCTTCGATCCACTCTTCGGCAGGTGGTCCCCAACCCAGGCGGCGCTGGATCGTACGCCAGGCCAGCAGCATCAGGGCCAGTGACCCCATCAAAAACAGGGCCATTGGAATCAGCAGCGGCCCCATCGCCAGGAAATGCACATCGAACCACGGCCAGATCCAGCGTCCGGCCAGCAACAGAATCAGCGTGCCCCCCGCCAGGTACGGACCGTAAGGCAATTCGTGATCTCGCCGCCGCAGCGCAGCAGGCAGGGCCACCATCACCGAAAGTCCAATGGCCAGCGCAAAGACCATCAGGGTCCCCTGCCACCCAATGAAACTCCCGATCATCGCCATCAGCATCACATCGCCAAACCCCATCGCTTCGCGCTGCAGGGCCCACTGACCGGCCAGACGGACGGCCCAGATACTGCCACCACCCACCACAATCCCCGCGAGGCTGACGCACAATCCATGCCAGTGCGGATGCGCGATCATCCATTGGGGTACTCCGAGGTAATGGGGCCAGTTGTTCAGCCAACCCCAGGCGGGGGCCGACAGCACGTCGCGAAACGGAATAAAATAGCCCCACGCCGCACCGGCCATCGCCGGGGTCTGATACCACAACGGCACAATGAACACGTCTCCCAGAATCGTGTTGGCCAGTGCCCCGATCACCATCGTCGGCACGGTTACCGAATCGGGAATGACACGCAGATCGAAATCAATAAAGGTGGCGACGATCAAAGCGATCAACAGCACCAGGTGGCAGGCATATCGCACGTTCGCCAAAGCCAGTGGCGACAGGGCGTCGGCCGGTCCATACAGATGCCACAGCGAACTTTCCTGCAGCGCTTTCCAGCCCCATTGGCTGGGGACCTCGGCCACGTACAGCAGGACGAACAACAACCCCGTCAAGGCTTCAATCAGCGGATAACGCACGGCGATCTTGCCGCGACAGTTTCGACAACGCCCCCCCAGTTTCAGCCAGCCCAGGATGGGAATGTTATCGTAGAATCGAATCGGCACGAGGCACCGCGGGCAGTGCGACGGCGGATGAAACATGAATTTCAACGCCTTCCACAGGTTGTCTTCACGTGGCAGGCGATAGATGCCGACATTCAGCATGCTGCCAAACACCGCCCCCAGGATGAATAACCCGGTGAGCAGGATGGCGTATTCCACCAGCAGGAAATTCACCGGTTGACTCCCGGAGGCCGACGGGCGGCGACGGCAATCGCGATGCGGTCGATGATTTCCGCCACACTCAACCGGTCTGTGAAGATCGTAAAGGTGGCACACTCGCGGTACAGCGGTTCGCGAATCGCCAGGACCCGCTCAATCTCTGCCCGCCCCCCCCCCGCCAGGTTGGGGCGTCGTTCCGCCGTCGTGGGGTCGCCGGAAATCCGCTCGGCCAGAACGTCAACCGACGCCTGCAGCCACACGACCGGGCCGGCCAGTTTCAGATCCCGGCGTGTGTCGGCGTCGAGAATGGCCCCGCCTCCCGCCGCCAGCACCAGTTTCTCGCGACGCAGGAGTTCGCAGATCACCGCACGCTCACGCTGGCGAAATCCAGGCTCGCCCTCGGCGGCGAAAATCTCTCGGATCGACCGCCCGGCCGTCTGCTCGATGACCACGTCGGCATCCACCCAGTCGAACCCGAGCCGCTCGGCCAGGCCAGCGGCGACCGAGGTCTTGCCACTGCCGCGGTACCCGATCAGGGTGATTATCATTCCGCGCTCCTGGCCGGCGAAATGGCTCGGCGCAGCACGTCACTCATCGTGTCGACCGGTGCCGACGCCCCGGTGAACAACTCGAACTGCCGGGCCGCCTGCCGCACAAACATCTCGACTCCGGTGATCGTCCGGCATTCGCGCTCGCGGGCCTGCTTGATCAGCAGAGTGCGTTCCGGATTATAAATCGTGTCGAACACGACCATGCCTTCACGCAGCCAGTTTTCCGCGTACGGCGTTTCGTCGACCTTCGGATGCATGCCAACCGAAGTGCAGTTGATCAGCACGTCGGCAAACACAGTCGTCCCGCGATTCTGCCAGTCGATCTGCTGGCATCCCAATTGCCGGGCCAGTTCGACCGCGCGGGCCTTGGTACGGTTGGAAATCATCAGCACGCCGCCGTGATTGACAATGGCGCGGCCGATGGCCCGAGCCACTCCCCCGGCCCCCAGAATCAGCACTTTGCGGCCGGCCAGCGCCGACAACGCCCGGTCGGCTCCCGGTGCCGGCTCGGGATTCAGTTCGCGCACCAGCGACTGCAGGGCCGCGTCATAATCGGTGTTCGCGGCTGTCCACCCGCCATCGGCTTCTTTGTAGAGAGTGTTCGCCGCACCGAGGTCGAGGATCGGCCCGTTATAGCGATTCGTTACCGACAGTACCGATTCTTTGTGCGGCAACGTCACGCTGTAACCTTTAACCGGCAGCCAGTCGAAGGCTCGCAGGGCCTCGGGCAGCATTTCTCGCGGGACCCGAAACGGCAGGTAGACTCGATTCATCCGTTCGCGGGCAAACGCGGCATTGTGAATCAGGGGACTCATGCTGTGGGCCACCGGATCAGCCACGACGCCGAAAATCTCGGTGGCCGCGTTGATCTGGTCGTAATGATAGATGTCACGCATGTCTTCGAAGCTCAACTGGCCCGGCGCCATGGTCCGCTCGGAACTGAACGTGGCATACGTGAACGGCGCACCGTATCGACCGGCCAGAATGCGGCTGGGAACGCCGAATTCGCCCATGCAGAAGGCAATCGTGGGCACCTTGGCCCCGGCCGCCAGCTTGAGCAGCCGGATGTTATCCAGAGGCGAATTCGCCATTGTCACAATCTTGATGACGTCTGGGTCAAGCGCCGCCATCCGCTTGTGGATCTCTTCGAGATCGTCGGGGGTCTTGTCGAAGTCGTGATGGCTGACAATTCGTTTGGTCGGACCAAACCGCCGAATGGAAGCGGCGATGTCCATTTCGAGATCGACGTACTCGGCTCCGCCCACGATCGCGGTCCGCAACGCGGCCAACCGCTGCTCTTCTGTCCATTTCCACAGCCCCTTGTCGCGGGCTCGCCGACAAGTCACGACGACCGGCGTCGGTCGGTTGGCCAGCAGTCGCCCCACATCGGGCAGATGCGACAGCCAGTCGACGCGCAATTCCACAAGCTGAGCGCCTTTCGCCGCGAGTTGCTGATGCTCAGCGATCACCATCTTGTGGCGTGTCCGCCCCAGGCTCACACAGATCATAATACGCGATGATTTCGTGATGATGTGTTAACGCGCCCGGCCCCGGCGCGGTGTTCAGTCGTCGTCCGTCCACAGGCTGGCGGAGCAGGCCGCCAGACAGTCAGGCACCGCCAGGCAACCGCCTGCCAGTGAACTGTCTATCATGGCGAAACCCGGCGACCACGAAAAGGGACATTTCAGCCCAGGCGGCCGAACTGCCGATCCAGTTCCGCCCGACTTAACATCAGCGCCGTCGGCCGACCATGCGGACAGTGATGCGCGTCATCAATTAAGTGCCGCTGTGCCAGCAGGCTTTCAATCTCTTCGGGAGACAGTCGTTGCCCCGCCTTGATGGCCCCTTTGCACGACATCATGTGCAACAGGCTGTCCAGCAGGTCCCGACGGGACGGATCGCGCCCCGACTCGGCGATCTTTTCCGCGGCGTCTCGCACCATTTGTGTCAGATCGACCCTGGCCAGCATCACCGGATACGCCGAAACCAGCACCGTGTTCGCGCCAAAATCTTCCAGGCACAGACCAAACCGGGCCAGTAACTCCCGATGTTCCGACAGCAGGGCCGCTTCCGACACCGACAACTCGATCGGCTGGGGCACCAGCAGGCGCTGCGATTCAATCGACCCAGACAGCACCCGCTTGCGCAAATGCTCGTAGAGAATTCGTTCATGCAGGGCATGCTGATCGACAACCTGCAGGCCCTCGACCGTTTCGACCACCAGGTAGCTGTCATGGATCTGCATCGCCCGCACATCGACGGCGTGCTCCATTCCGGTGGCAGCCGGCGACTCGGAAACCTGGTGCGTCACGACCGGCTGGGGACTGCCCGCGACAACATGCGGCGGGTCAACCCGGCTGAATCCGGAATCCGCAGATTCCTGGGGCGCGACAAAATCTGAGCGATCGGCCCCCAGGTCCGCAGGCAGCGCCGGGGCCCCGGCAGCCGGCCACGCCGGTACAGTCGTCGGCGGTGCACCCCGCCAGGAATCACTCCGTGGCAATTCGGCCTGGTCGGGCTCTTCCGGCGGCAGTTCAGGATATTTAGGCTCGTAACCTGCCGTGCCCCAGTCCCGAGACTGCTCACGCACCCACGAGACCAGGTCCTGCTGGGCGGCCAGTTGCTGCTGCGGATCGACCGCTGGTCGAACGGGCTGCAACGGTGGCGTGACCCCCACTCCCGGATTTGACGTCGCCGGACGCACCTGCAACTCGCTGTTCAGATTCATTCCGAGGAACTTGGTGCGGATCGTCGACAGCAGTTGCCGGTACAACTTCTGGCTTTCCTGGAAACGCACCTCGGCTTTCGTGGGATGCACATTCACATCCACCAGGTCCGCCGGCATTTCCAGAAACAAAAACGAAATCGGATTCCGCCCAACCATCATCAGGCCCCGATAGGCTTCCCCCAACGCGTGCCCCAACGAGCGATCTTGAATCCAGCGTCCGTTCAGGAACAGAAACTGCCCTTTCCGGTTCGCCTTGCTCTGCGAAGGATGCCCCACGTACCCCCACAAGCGGATGGCCTCGAATTCCGATTCGATCCAGATCAGATTCCGGGCCAGATCACTCCCGAAAAACAGGCTGATCCGGTCAATCAGTTTGTCCGCCGCGGGCAGTTCATATACCACCCGATCATTGTGCCGCAGCACCAGATGCAAACGCGGATGCGCCAGGGCAATCTTCGTGAATTGTTCAGTAATGTGGCTGAATTCAGTCGATGGTTGTTTCAGGAATTTTCGCCGAACTGGTGTGCTGCAGAACAGATCAGCCACCTCGATCAAAGTCCCGACGGGGGCTCCGCACGTCCGCACGGGGCTCAAAACGCCGTTGATGACATCCAACTCAGAGCCGGTGGCCGCCTCGTGCCGACGACTGCGAATGCGAAAGCGGCTCACTTCGGCGATCGACGCCAGGGCCTCGCCTCGAAACCCCATGGTCTGCACCCGGAACAGGTCGTCGGCCTCACGCAGTTTACTGGTGGCGTGGCTGGCGACTGCCAGCGGCAAATCTTCGGGATGAATCCCCTCGCCGTCGTCGACAATCCGGATCAGCTCCAAACCGCCGTCGGCAATGTCGATCTCAATCCTCGTCGAGAGGGCATCGACGCTGTTTTCCAGCAGCTCTTTGACGACGCTGGCGGGACGTTCGATGACCTCGCCGGCGGCGATCTTATTGATGACGTGAGCGCTGAGCTGTTGAATCCGAGGCATGGGGGAAGAATTGCAATGTTGAAGGGAACCGTCAATGAACTACGGAATTCCCAGAAGTTTATGAGTCTGCAGGCTGATGCGCCACTGCGGGTGCGCCAGGCAATAGGCCACGGCCTGACGGGTGTTTTCCGCCAGACACGGACCATCCATCGGCTGCAGGTAAAAATGTTCAAACGCGAGGCGCTCGAAATCCTCTGGAAGTGCTCCCGGCTGCGGGTAGATGAGCTTCCGTTCATCGCCAGCAGTCACCCGTAACACGGCCCCCGCCTTGGGACTGACACACATCCAGTCGATGCCGGCCGGGGGAGTGAGGGTCCCGTTGGTTTCGACGGCCACCTCGAATCCGTGTGCATGCAACGCGGCAATCACGTCGGCGTCTAGCTGCAATAAAGGCTCGCCTCCCGTGAACACCACCAGCGGCGACAGTTTCGCAGGTCCCCCGGCGTCAGGCCTTGCCGCGCGCGGCCAAGCCTGTGCGATGCGGCTGGCCAGGGCCTCCGCGGAAGCAAAGTCGCCTCCCCCGGCGCCGTCCGTTCCCACAAAATTTGTGTCGCAGAACTGGCACACCGCGCTCTCCCGGTCGACTTCGTGACCCGACCAGAGGTTGCACCCGGCAAAGCGGCAGAACACGGCCGCGCGACCGCATTGTGCCCCTTCTCCCTGCAGCGTGTAGTAAATCTCTTTGACGGCGTATGACATAACAAAACGGAGTGTATCGAGAACGACGCGCCGATTGGACACTCGCCCCCATGCGCGGGGACCGCCGCCCGATTCACCTGCCCGCGGGCAGCACAGCGGACAGGCGTTAAAATCAGAGCATGGTCCAACCTGGGAACTGGACGAGCTTCGCTATCATCGCGAGGCTCGAGCCAGGTTGTTGATCAGGCCCCTTTCCCGGCTGGAATGTAAGCAATCGGATCAGCGAGGCCATTTTCGGCGAATCCCTTGAGCCGCAAGTGACAGGCGTCACACGCGCCACAAGCCGCCCCCGAAATTGGATCGGGATCGTAGCACGAATTGGTCAGTGAGTAATCGACCCCCAGATCGAGTCCGGTACGAATGATCTCGGCTTTGGACAGGCGGATCAAAGGTGTATGAATTCGCATCCGCTGGCCCCCTTCAACCGCCGCCTTCGTAGCCAGATTCGCCATCTGCTCATACGCGGCAATGTACTCGGGGCGGCAATCCGGATAGCCGCTGTAATCAATCGCATTCATGCCGGCAAAGATGTCATTGGCCCCGAGGACTTCCGCCCAGGCCAGGGCAAACGACAGAAAAATCGTGTTGCGGGCCGGGACGTACGTCACAGGAATTCCGTGGGACATGTCGGCGTCACTGCGGCCTTTGGGGACCGCCAGGTCCGCCGTCAGAGCCGAGCCACCGAATTTCCGCAGGTCGAAATCCACCACGACATGTGCCGCGATCCCATTGACCTCAGCGATTTTGCGGGCCGCTTCGATTTCCAGACTGTGCCGCTGGCCATACCGGAACGTCAGCGCGCAAGGCTCGAACCCCTGCTGCCGGGCAATGGCCAAGACGGTCGCGGAGTCGAGTCCGCCGCTGAGCAACACAACGGCCCGCGGCTTCGGGTTCAAATTCTGTTTCGTGAAAGTCTCGGACATCACCGGGAATCATCTCGCTGGTCAGGATCGCATGAATACGGCAGTCTAGCAGATTCGCAAACGCTGAACAAATACGCCTGACAGCCAGACTCGAGCAGATCCGGCCCGATAACTGCAGACCTGCCTCGCAGGCCTCGCGGCGACC
>JAFEBR010000606.1 GCA_018242565.1 Planctomycetota bacterium
AAGATTTCTCGTGCCGCGATCACCCTTAGTCTGCTGGCGGTGGCATCGCTGGTCTGGGCCGCAGAAGAAAAACCCGGTGCGGCCAAAACCAAGTCGGTCACGGCCGGAGACGTCAAGCTGACGATCCCCGAAACCTGGAAGCAAAAACCCAAAAGTGCCGGCGGCATGCGGACCGCCGAATTTGAAGTCCCCCCCGTCGAAGGGGACAAAGAGTCGGGCGAATACGTTGTCTTCTTCTTCGGCAAAGGGGGCGCTGGGGGTGTGCAGGCCAACGTCGAACGCTGGATCGGCCAGGTCGATAAGGAAGGCCGCAAAGTGAAGATCGTGACGGGCGAATCCCCCAACGGGAAGTACACGCTCGTTGATCTTTCGGGCACGTACAGCAAAACCATCGGCCCCCCCGTCGCCGGGCAGAAGAAGACGCTGCCCGGGTGGCGCGTCATCAATGTCGCCGTCGAAACCGAAGGGGGCCCGTATTACCTGAAGCTCGATGGCCCGGCCAAGACGATCACCGCCGTCGAAGCCGAGTTCCGCGCTTCATTCGGCGGGAAAAAAGACACCGAAAAAGAGCAGAAGGCGGAATAGCCCCCGGCAATTCCTGCGCAAGCCTGTAGAAAATCGGTTCGCTGTGGCATGGGCTGCAGCGGGCCGATTTTTTTTGCTTCAAACCCGTGGAAGTTGACCGTTATCGGCTCTCGTGTCGGGGCTTTGCGCTGCCCCCCAAGCCTAACGCCCCGGCGAAAAGTCCGCGGCCGTTAGGCGATACAGCACATGCGGTCGCAGCGGATGGCCCACTTCCAGCAGCGGGTGTTCGAACACCTCTTCGGTCCGGTGGGTCATGCCCAGGCGTTCCATCACCCGGCGTGACCTTACATTCGCCGGGACCGTGAACGACACAATCTCGGCTTGTCTCAATTCCTCAAAACCGAATTGCAGCGCGGCCCGGGCCGCCTCGGTCGCGTAGCCCTGCCCCCAATGTTCGCAGGCCAGGCGCCACCCCACCTCGATGGCGGGTGTGAAAAACTCTTCAAACCGGGGCACATTCAGCCCCACGAAGCCGATGAACTCGGCGCCCCCCTGCACTTCCACGGCCCAGAGCCCGTAACCCAGCCGGTCGAAGTTCTCGCGAATCCGCTGTGCCATCGCGTCGCTCTCGGCCCGATCGAGGCACTTCGGAAAATGCTCCATCACACGCGGGTCGGCATTCAGTGCCGCGAATGGCGCGAGATCCGACTCGCGCCAGGGACGCAGGACCAGGCGCGACGTGTTCAACACGGGCAACGGCATACGAGATTCCTGATATTCGCCGGCAGGCATTACGGACGCTTCAGCAGTTCCACACTCGGCAGCAACCGAAACGGCAAGGCCGCCACGTTCTGTTCGGTCTGCCAGTAGGCGCGCCAGTCATCCCACGAGATTTCCTGATCTTCAAACACCAGCGACGAACGCGGCAACGTGGGCAACCCCGCAGCCCGAGCAAACGAACGGGGACGGGGCGTCGACTGCGTATCATCTTCCAGCGGAAACCGTACCGGCGCTTCGAAGTGCCCATACGGCCAGACCACCAACCCCTCGGCCACAATATCGTACGGGTGAGTCGTGGGCGAATTCATCTGCGCGTACCGACCGGGACTCGAGTTCGAAAACGACCCCAGTGCCGGCAGCGGTGCCGCGATCAGTTGCTGATCGATCTGCTCACGCACCAGCCCCACCGCGGCCAGTTTATAGAGCCCCAACAGAGCCGTCCGGAACACATTCTGATCTTCCTCTGTCATCTCTCCCAGCCAGCCCAACTGGACGACATTGGCCACAATCCAGCCCGCCTGTTCGCAGAACTGAATCATTAACGGTTCCAACGGCATCCGGTCATCCAGAATCGCAACCTGGACGCGATTGGTGGCCATATCGATGTGCCCCACACTCAGCCGTCGGTCGCGAAACGTGCGGCTCTCCAGCAACAGCGCCAGCAATTCCCGGTCAAAGAACCGGTGCAATCGTTCGCGTTCATCATGCAGCTTTTCGGCGAATTTGGCCTGCGGATCGACATGGGCATAGCGCGACGCATGCCGGGCCGCCCGGCGACGCTTGGCAAACAGCCGCGAAATCGTCCCCGAATGAAAGCCCGGCGTCAGCAACCGCCGCATCGACTCGCCATGATGCCCGATGCGGACCGGCTTCAGCTCTGTCGACCGGTTCGCCGCGTACAACTTCCAGTTCTCTTTCAATTCCCAGGCCAGAAACCCGAAGACCCCCGGTACCGACATGAGGATCAAACCCTCGATCGTGTAGGCCGTCGTCGGATGATAAAACTGTTCCAGCAGGTTCTTCAGCGGAATGCCCAGGGCGCCAATCATCAACTTATGCGAGACGGTGACCACGGGAAAATGCTTGACCGGGTTCAGTTGGGGCTCGATGAGCAGAATGACGCAAAACCGAATCACTCCGTGAACAAAGCCCCACACCACGCCGATCACCGCCTTGACCCCCAGCGCCACGGGCGACTCCCCGCTGCGGAAGCGCAACCACTCGTCCACGGCGTACAGCAGGCGTTCGAGCCCATCCATCAGCCAGCGGGCCGTATCGACAATCAACGTAAACAGCGCGACCACAAAATGCGCGCGAATCTGGTCGAGAGACTGGGCAATGAACTCACGTGTCACTTCCTGGGTGTCGCGCCCGATCCGGGAATTCAACACCACTAAAGACGCGACCAGAATGGCCAGCCCCCACCAGTCATTCAGCGGGCGATAAAACCCCAAGGCCGGCGCCAGCTTCCAGAACAGCAGTGTGACCACGACCGGCCACAGCACAAACCGCCGGAACAGCAGCATCGGAAAGCTCTGCAGACACCAGGCCACCGGGGGAAACGTGGCCACCGCCCGTGGCACATCCCACAGCGCCCCGCGGGTCAACTTCCACGCCAGTTTCGCCACCTGAAACACACTGGCCCGGAACCGCCGGAAGTGGATCAATGCGAAATAGACACACCCCAGCCACAGCATGTGAATATGACTGTAGATCAGATACGGATGCCCGGTCGGTGCTGGAATCAGCGCATCCGCCGTGGTTTCGACGGCGACGGCGGCCCCCTCGGCCACCAGGTCGGCGGCCGCTTCCGCCGGCACGTTGGCCGCGACTTCCGACGCCACGTGGGTGGCGACCTCGGCCGTCCCCGGCGCGTGGCTCACCACCAGGTGCGCCAGTTCTTCCAACGCCATCAAAGTCAGAAACGACAGCCCGAACGGCAGCGCGACGTACTTGGTGATCGCTCGGCAACGCGGAATTCCAAACGCCAGTGAAGTGGCACTCTGCAGCCAGCGCAGATAGAAGGGACCCCGCTGATACACCCCATCCAGGTTACGGGCCAGCAGGCGGTCGGCCGTCAACAGCGGATCCCCCTGCACAAATTCCCGGAACGACCCCAGATCGGGCGACTTCAATTGATTCCGTGAAATGGAATCGCGCAGATCCCCCAGCGTCAAGAACCCGCGCTCCACGATGCCGTCCAGCATTTCCTGCGTCAGCTTCTGGAATCCGACCCGCTCGACGACACATTCCGGAACCAGCCGTGACTCGGCCAGTGTCTGGGAGACAACCGGTTCAAACTGGCGACGCAGAATCTGTTCCGCCGCGTGGGCGGCCGTATGCAGCAGGCCATGCAGTTCACTGCGCCCGGCATCGTCAATCTCGACTTTCGAAATGCGGGCCGTCGCGCTGCGCAGATGCTTCGACATCAGCACCACCCGCTGCGATTGCAACGGGCGCTTCAATGGCCGCTTGCCGCCGCTGAACATCCAGCCCAGCAAGTCGACCTTGTAGATTTCCTGTTCGTGATCGAGACAGACCTGCTGCAGGTCATACAGCAGGCGGGCGTTGGCATTCCAGAACCCATGTCGGGCCGCTGGCAACAGCCGTTCGCAGATGGCCAGCCACGGCCGGGCCTGATCATCGGTCAGTTCCAGCGCTGACTGCAGACGTTGTACGAGTAATTCGACTTCCCGCAACAATTCCCGCTGCGCGGCGGTCATTTGATCCAGCGGAGCTTTTTCATAGGCCTGTCGGCGCACCAGCGCCGCCCGCACGTTGTTCCCCCGGGCCCGCAGGCGGTCGGCCCGTGCGGTCAACGCGGCATATTTCCGTGGCGAGCGCGATGTCAATCGCACGGGGCCGGCATCCAGCAGATTCTCGCCGACATCCACGCGTGACTTGCCGACGGTCCGCACCGCCATCGCCGTCAAGTCGCCCGGACGGGTCGCCGTCAGCAAGGCCTCGGCATCGCAATCGCGCCCGATCACCGCCTGCACCGCATCATGACCAGGCAACGAGGGAAAGTACAACGACACGAGTTCCGGAGCGAACGCCCGCAACTCGTGGTACACCGCCACGAATTCCGTGTACACGTTCCGCAGGTCGTCCGGCCGCAACAGCATGTGCTCGGCTTTTAGCACCGCCTGAATTTCGTCGAATTGCACCTGCCCCAGGGCAACGATTCGCTTCCGCAATTCGGCCTGCGGCACCCGCTGGGGCGAAACGGTCGTTTCCAGTTCCAGGTCGATCCGGGCGTGATACAGCAACCGCCAGTAATATCGCAGCAGATCTTCGCGAGAAAATTTGGCCAGGCTCTGTTCTTCCGGCCGCGCCAGCAGAATGACCTTCGTCGGCAACGCTTCGTCCGGTGCCACCCGCAGTTCATCGCGTTCCACCAGCCACAGCAGGCGGTCACGCTCGACCACGCACGATTTCCGATGGGGTGGCAGTCCCCACGGCGCGGCGAACTCCAACTGATTATTCACCACCCGGCGCGCGACGCGAGGCATCACGCAGAACGCCCCACACCCCAGGTCGCGAATCTGCTGTTCGACCCCCAGGGCCATCTGTTCGTCCGAAGTCATCTTCGGCCGCGGCGGATGCAGCCCCGCAGTCGTCTTCGGCGTCAAAACTTGGCTCCCCTCTGAAAACCCGGACTATTTCGCTGTGCTCTACACTATCCGACGACCGGACCAGACACCAGCACGGATCATCGGCTCTCGCGGCTAACCCGGCGATCCAGAGAGAGTGCTGCACCGCCGCGCGAGGCTCCTTCTTTATCGTTTTTTCGGTTTATCGGTAAGACCATTCTGCCCGTGCTTTGCAGCCCCTCCCGTGACCTATCCCGCCACGAGGCTCCGCGAATCAATCAACGAACGCAGCGCCTGGCACACGACCCGCGTCCCCTCGCCAGCCCGGTATCGTGCGGCGGCCGGATGCCCCACCACAGCCCCCGTCGCGGAAATGTGCCGGGCCCAGGTTTGTCCGTCTGCGTCGCACCAGATCCGCCCGCGATCATCCGGTGAGATCCCGGCTGCCGGCAAATTGAGTCCGGCGGTGTTGCCGACCCACCCCGTGGCACACACAACGACTTCACCACATATCCGTCGTCCGGTTTCTAACTGCAGGCCGACCTGCCCATCCGCCATGGGCTCGAGCGCCAACACGTCGGCTCCCAGTTCCCAGCGGACTCCCAGTCGCCGACATTCTTCGGCCAACTCCCGCAATCCATCGGCAGAACGCCCGCGACCGTCAGGCAAAGGCTGACTACCATCCACAATCGTGACCTGGGCACCAAACCGCGCCAGGTACCGGGCACTCTCCAACCCCGACTGGCCTCCGCCCACCACGATCACAGAACGGGGCACTACCGACAGCTTCGGCAGATCGGTCACGTCCAAAATATTGCGACCGTTGACACCGAATTTCGCCGGGACACCGGAACGCGCACCGGTCGCCAACAGAAATCGCTCGGCGGTCACATGTCGAACTCCCTGCCCGGTCCGCAAAACGATCTCGTGCGGGCTCGTGAATTCCGGCTGTCCGACCAAAACATCAATCCCGAAGTGCTCGAGTTCCAACTGCTGAAACTCGGCTTCATGCTCCAGTGTCAGCGTCACCTGGCGACGAAAACGCTGAAACTCAGTCTCGAGAGAGGCCCCCGTGCTGCGGCCGTCTGCTCCTGTCGCACTGGTTTCTGACCATTCGGCCAGAGCCTCGGCCACAACCTCACGCCAGAATCCCCACGCCAGGCGCTCGGCGCCTCCCGTCTGCCAGCCCGCGTCCGACACCACCAGTCCGACACGCAGATTGAGTTTCGCCGCGGCGACCGCACCGGCCACCGCCCCTTGATCATTGCCCATTACCAGTAAGTCGTAACGCATCGCGGAATACCTTGTCGAAAGACCAGCCATTCCGTTGGCGCACAGAACTTCCCTGTTCTTGAGGAAATCGACGCGAAGTTTAGCCCGGCTGAATAGAAAAACTGCACCAGCCAGAAGTTCTGGGGAAGCTGGCCACGACTCGTCTGGTGGTAGCAAATGGCGCGGTTATCCGGGGCCCCTAAGGCTTTAGCAGACCCCCTGAACTTCGCCTTAAACCGCAATCACGCAGGACTTTACGGCACTTGCCGAATATGCCGAGTCTGTGCATTGCACCGGTCGGCCAGCCCTGGCAGCCTGGGCCCTTTCGGCCTGCGATCCGAAATCGCGTCCGATTTTTTGATCCATTGCCGGCCGAACACGTTTTCACTGCCAACAAGCATCAACAACACATTCGCTGTGAAACTGTATACACAGCACCGGAGTCGCTCTTTCCCGGTTGGCCAAACGCGGCCCGGCAGCCGGGCTCTCCTTCCCTGATCCGAGTTCATTCTCGTGAGGTACCATGATGTCGCGATTCGAGTCTGCGTCCAACGGTCTGGTGTTTCAATCCTGGGGCCAGCGACTCGCCTGGCTGTGTGCCCTGTCGGTCTTCGGCCTCGGCGTGCTCTGGATGAGCCTCGCCCAGTTCGTGATCGAAGTCCCCGCGTACCACGTCGGCGTCCTCGTCCATAAGACGGGCCAGGATCTCGCCAACACCGACATCGTCGCCCCCGATGCCAGCTACAAAGGCGTCCAGAAAGATGTGCTCGACGTCGGTCGCTACTTCTTCAAATACGATCCGTACAACTGGAGCTGGGAAATCAAACCCCAGAAGGTGATCGCCGACGGCAAGATTGGCGTGCGCATTCGCTTGTCGGGCGCCGACTTACCGTATGGCGAATTCCTGGCCCGCAACGACAACGAAAAGGGCATCGTCCCCGGAGTGCTGCTCCCGGGCCGTTACCCTATCAACCCATATCTCTACGACGTCGAAGAGCACGCCCCGCAACTGGTCCCCGCGGGCTACAAAGGGGTGGTCGTCAATCGAGCGGGCACGATCCCGTCGCGATCCGAAGACTACTGGGATGATTCCGACATGACGCATCAGAAACTGCTCGTGAAAGCCGGGTACCGTGGCGTCGAATATGAAACCCTGAATCCGGGAACCTACAACTTTAACCCCTACGAAAAGCAGGTCAAGCTCGTCGACTGCCGTAACCAGCGCTTCAATTTGTCCGAAAGCCGTGATCTGGGCTTCCCATCCAAGGATGGCTTCTGGGTCAGCCTCGACAGCATCGTGGAATTCCGCGTGAACCCCGACATGGCCGCCAAGGTATTTGTGCTCTACAACGAGGAAACCAATGGCGACCGCATCGACGAAGAGATCGTGCGGAAAGTCATCCTGCCGGTCGCACGCGCCTTCTGCCGCGTTCAGGGCTCCAAGAACGCTGGTCGCGACTTCATCGAAGGCACGTCGCGCACACAGTTCCAGGATGAATACCAGAAGATGATGAGTTCCAAATGCGGCCCCCTGGGCATCGAGATCATTCAGGCCCTGATCACCAAGATCAATCCCCCCGAGCAGATCGCGAAGCCGGTCCGCAGCCGGGAAATCGCCAAACAGCAGGAACGCCAGTTCCAGCAGGAAATCCTGCAGCAGAAGTCCGAAGAAAAACTGGCCGTCGAAAAAGAGATGGTCAAACAGAAACAGGAACTGGTGAAAGCCGAACAGGAAGTCGTCCGGGTTACCACCGCGGCGATGCGTGAACAGGAAGTCGCCTTGACTAAGGCCCGCGAACGACTGGCAGTCGCCGAATACCGTTTGGCCGCGGCCAAAGACGAAGCCGCAGCGATCCAGTCTAAAGGTGCCGGTGCCGCCGAGGTCGTGCAGTTCAAGAACCAGGCCGAAGCCGCCGGTTGGCAGCGCTCGGTGCAGGCCTTCCATGGCTCGGGCGAACAGTTTGCCCAGTTCGTGCTGTACCAGAAACTCGCTTCGGCCTATCGCAGCATCATGGTCAACACCGCCGACAGCCCCATCATGAAAATCTTCGATTCGTTCCAGAAAACGGCCACGGCCCAATCGCCCGCGGCCCCGGCCGGAATCCGCACCAGTCAGTCACAGCCCCCCACCCCGGCGGGTGACGCCCTGGATGTGGCCCACCCGTAATCTGTCACCCACAGATCGTCGCGCCCGGCGGGCACAGATTCCCCCGGGCACTGAAACCTGGTCTCGCTGCGAATCAAACATCTCACTCTGAACGAGAGAAACCTAATCATGACTGTCTCCACAAAACCTCGATTCCCGCTGACAGGCCTCATCACCCTGGCACTTCTGGGTGGCGCCGCCTGGGAAACCGTGCAATGGACCGTCAACCGTGTCAACGTGCCGGTCGGTTCCAGCCTGTTACTGCAATACAAAGGACCGCTGCTGTTTGGCAGTCGCAAGTATCCAGAACCCGGTCGCCTGGCCAGCCTCGCCGAGGGCGAAATTGGCGTCATCGCCCAGATGCCCGGCCCCGGCCGACATTTTTACTGCCCCATCTGGTGGGAACGTGAAGTGGTGCCCGATCAAGTCGTCGCCCCCGGCGAAGTGGCGGTCGTGACCAGCCTGGTCGGCAAAGACCTGCCGCAACAAGCGGGCGCAACCGGCACGCCGACCGCTGCCAATGCCACGAGCCAGTTCCTCGTCGATGGCGACATCGGGAAAACGGAATTCAAAGGGGTGTTGCGCAAGGTGTATGGCCCCGGCCGTTACCGCGTGAACCCCTACGCCTACAAATTCGACAAGCTCAAGACCGACGTCGAACAGAGCGGCAGTCAGAAGAAATTCTCGGGCTGGGTCGAAATCGCGACCGGCTACGTGGGGGTCGTCACCAATCAGACCGACAATCCTCTCACCGGTGCCAAAGCCGGTATCCAGCCCTTCGTCCTGCCTCCGGGACTGTACCCCATGAACCCCCGCGAACAGAAAGTCGACATTGTCGAAATTGGATACCGGGAAAAAACCATCATCAGCCCGATCCAGGTCGATGCACGGGGCAACCCCCTGCTGGATGCCAGTGGCGAACCCACCATGGCCAGCGAAGCCGGGGGCATTGTGTTCCCGTCCAAAGACGGGTTCACCATCCACATGGACTTCACCGCCATCTGGGGCATCATGCCCGATGTCGCGCCGCATGTCGTCGAATTCAGTGGCAACCTCGAGGCGGTTGAAAACCGCGTCGTGGTCCCTCTGATCGAGAGCATCTGCCGCAACGAAGGCTCGAAACTGGGGGCCGTCGATCTGCTCGTCGGGGAAACCCGCGAACAGTTCCAGGACGTGACCACCCAGCAATTCGAACAGAAACTCAAGGAAACTGGCGTGGTCCTGCAATACGGACTGGTCCGCCACATTTACATCCCCCAGGAAGTGCGACTCCCCATCCAGAAGAAGTACATCGCCGACGAGTTGAAACTGACCCGCGACCAGGAACAACTCACGGCCCGCACCGAAGCCAATCTGCGTGAAGCCGAAAAAATGGTCGAACTCGAATCCGAACGCATCCGCGCCGAGACCGAGAAACTCGTGGCGGAAAAGAAAGCCGAGGGGGACAAGACCGCGGCCGAAACCGGCGCCGAAACCCTGAAACTCGTGGCGGCGATCGCCAAGCAGACGGCCGAACTCGACCGCGATGCGACCGTCGCTCTGGGTGAAGCCGAAGCCCACGCTCAGAAGCAGATGGAAGAGGCCCGCGCTGGTCGCTTCCAGCTCGCCATCGACGCGTTCGGTTCCGGCACCGCCTTCAATCAGTGGGTGTTTGCCTCCGGCCTGCCCGAAGACATCGAACTGCAATTGCTCTACGCCGGCGAAGGAACGTTCTGGACCGACCTGAAAGGGTTCTCCGAAACCATGCTCGGGAAACAAATGCAGTCCACGCAACCCGCCCGCAAAGCTTCGACCTCTCCCGCGAAGCCGTAGTCCGCATTAATCGTGATTTGCCAGACCGGCGGCCAGGCCGGTCTGGCGTTTCAAACGCGGAGCCATCCCCACAAACCCGAGCGAGGTGAGCTTTTCGCATTACATCATTTTTCGAGCACTACGGAGTCGATCGTGTGTGCATCTGGAAAGTGGGTAAGTTCCCGTCACTTTTGCTGGTTCTTACTTTTCCCGAAAGTTGATCGGTGACCGAGC